>NZ_AZXX01000061.1:0-62037 GCF_000512995.1 Lachnoanaerobaculum sp. MSX33
ATCATTTATGCTTGACATATTTTTTCTTAAAGATAAAAAAATTAGGTAATCGAGAACTGATGTCCATAAAAATGTTTGTTGCGAACCAATTCTTAACAACCCCAAACACATAATTTTTTTTTAAAGATATCTATCCTTCTATGTTATATGCTATAATATGATTATACTTACAGTTAATTATTAGAATGATTTTTTGAAATAAATCAATAGAAAGTTAACTTTAGTTTCTGTGAATTAAGTTTAACCAAAAACTATTATGTCTATACACTAAAAGTTGTGTAGATTTTGAGCTTTTCAGACTGTTATCTAATTATTAAGATAGAGTAAGAACAGAGGTCACCTAATTATGATGTATATAGTTATCACGTATTATAAGATGTACATGTCACTTACATCTGTAATTGAGAATGTAATTTAATTTTTAGACGGAAAGATCTTAACATATAATATTGCGATTAATGAATTAATCGAAACGGCAAAAAATCAGAATACTGAGTCTAACTATATGCTTATCACAATAGCAGTGTATGTGATTGGAGGTTGGAGATATAAGGATAGTGGAGTAAGATAAAAATTTAATGTACATAATAAGATAGAAAAATACTAAAAACAGGAGAAAGAATGAAAATGGATATTGTGATGATTAACAAGATGATTACAGAACTTTTGGAGAGCATGCAACTATATAATGTTGGATTATTTGTTGGTCAAGGGATAAAAATGGAAGACTTAACAAATGTTGTATTATCACAAAAGTGGAGATTTGTAATAACAAGTCAGAAAAGAGGGGATTTTGGAAAGTTTTTCTCCTCTGAACAAAGGGATACAGATATTTACACGGAGCTAAAAGAAATTAAAAACGTATCTTTTAGTAGTATAAATTTACCTGTTATACAATTACTGGGCTTTGAAGGAAAGAATGAACTAGATGATATGACTGCAGATATGAATGCATCTGATATCATGGGAAATATTGTAAACAAGTTAGATACAAGAAGTAAGCTAGTTGTTATAGGTTATAATCCTACAGATTGTAATGAATTGAAGTTTGAAATTTTTTTTCCTAGATTGAGTCAGATAAGGGGAGCAAAAGTTTTTATATTCAATGATGGCATAAATAACGACTTTACAAAAAAGATGAAGGAACTTGTCCAAAATAGAAATGATTATTGGTGTGAATCATCGTTGAGTGATGCATTAAATTCCGTCGATTATGCGGGTAGTGTTTTAAGCGAAGTGGAAACAAGTTCGCCAAAGCAGTTATTCTATAAAGGGAATAAAGCAGCTTATATCGAAAATACAATACTATTAAAATGTCAAAACTTTGCTCAACTATTAACAGATGAAAATGTCAATGGAATAAAGCCTATAGGGGAAATCGAACAAAGAAGATATTATGAACTTTTTTTGGATAATTCATCTGTATCTCCTCAATGGTACGGATACTTTCCTGAACTGAATTATCATTTAAAACGACCTTTTGAAGAAACCCTGTTAAAACTAGTAGAACGCTCACTGGATGGCAAAGATTTAGCACATGATTCTGAAAATAAAAGGTTACCAATTATTTTGGAAGGTGACCCTGGAACCTCAAAAAGTATTGCGTTAGCAGCTATTGCATACAGAGTATTTAAAAAACATAAGAACCCGGTGGTTTTCATAAAAAATGAAGAGATATCATTTAATAATGAATATGGACGTGAATTTGATTTACTAAATAAGTTGCTAAGCGAAGTAGAGAGAGTTCCGGGATCTGACGAAAGAATTTTAATAATATGGGATACGGCAGCTTATAGAAATGTTGAGGATATTGCAGGAAATTTAAGCAGGCTATTAGACAATCTTGGGAGACGTTTCGTTTTAGTATGTACCGCTTATAGGGGAGCTAGTAAAGAAGATGTTAATATTAATCCACATTCCGAGAAAAAATCTAATATTAAAAAAGCATGGAAGTTAGAGTTAAAGGATAATTTTTCACTGATAAATGCTGATGAAAAAGATAATAGTGGGAAATATGTTTATAGTAATGGTCGTGCTTTGTTTGTTGCTACAAACAGAGACTTATCTGAGGAGGATAAAAAAAATTTAGCTAAGAAAATTGACAAATATAGTGATTTGAGTAGAGAAGAAAAGAAAATTTTGAATGAGAGGTTAAGTGAGGAAAATGATATTTTTATGTACTATTTTCTATTACGGGATGAATTGAGGGAACGACTGGCTGAAGGGTTAAACTTAGAACAGAGAATAGTTGGGTATTATGTAAAAAATCAATTAAATATGATAACTCATCGTAAAAAAGAAGAGAGATTGTTAAATCCGATGTATCAAGCTTTACTCAAAGCAGGAATTAAGTTGGAAGAAAGTACAATTAATGCTATTGAACATAATGAACAAAAAAAAATAGAGGCAAACAGAGATTTTGATTTAAACTCTTTTAATTCAGCTATTGCATTGTTTAGTAAATATAAATTGACATCTCCATATAAGCTTGCATTCTCAATGCTGTTTGTTGATTCAGATAGGACAGCTGATTCAATATATGGGGATCCACAGCTTTTTGATTTTATCATTACTTCTATACCATGGCTTTTTTATGGTACAGATTCTCATGACAAATTTATTTTTAGGTTTAGAAACTCAAGAGAGGCAGATATTTTTCTTAAAAACAATGGAATAGACGGTGAAAAGAAGATAAAGATTTTGGTGAAAATGCTTGATCTATATGTTAATGAGTATCAAGAAGATGAAGATATAAAGTATGCTTTGATTAACTTAGCTAGAATTATGGGACCTAATTCAGAGTATTACAATAATGAAATGGAGACAAAAGAACATCATCAAATACTACAGCATTTAGATGAAGTTATTTCTAAACTTTCCAGTATAAGAAAACTTTCAAATTCAGATAGTTTTGACAGTACTCTTGCTCAATTAGAAATTACATTTACAAGAGAATATTATGGTAAACTATGGGAAAAACTACAGGGAAATAATACGGATGAGTTTAGAGAAAAAAGAGTAAATAAATTGAACGAAGCTTTAGAATTAGCTCAAACTTGTATAAACCGGCTACAAGATGCACAATCAATAGTTGATTCAATTCAAAAAAAATATATCCAGGATCAAATTAATATTTTTGCATATGAGATTGCATATTGTAAAATAGCTATAGAAAAGTTAGTGGAAAGTAATAGAAAAATTAATAATAATGATGTTATAACACCAGAGTATTTTCAGATATATCCATTTTTAGTAAGAGCTATTAATTCAAATCCTGTTAATGGCTTTTCATATAATGCTATGTTTAAATTATTTGAACATGAGTATTCAAAACTTAGTAGTGATGAACAAAAACTTTCTATTTTGAGTGAAATTAGAGGCTATGTTGAAGAAGCTAGAACCTTGGATATAGTTAACAGAGGGATGAATGGAAGAGATGAGATTCAGGAGAATATTGTAAAGATTGAGGGAATGGCATCCGAATATCCTGTAGACATTGATGTTGTGGAAAAAGGAGAAAAGGATGATTCGTTTGTAAGAGTGTTTAATGAGTGTCTATCAAAAAATAAAGCATATGCAATAGTATTTGTATGCCAACAAGAACTAGATAAACATAAACTATTACATATAAGTGGGGATGAAAAAGGAGAAATATATAGTGATCTTCTATCAGATAAGCAGTTAGACATATGTCAAAAGGTATTTGATTTTTTATCTAAAGAAGAATATAAAACTTGTATAGAACATGATGCTTTTGCTCTGTATTTAAAACTTAGAGTGGCTTGGTTATTATTTAATAAGAGACCGTTAAATATTGGAAATAAGGAGGCTCAACTTACATATATTGAAAATGAAAACTGGAAAGTTATTTTTGATATTTGTGAAGCATATATCAATTGTAAAGGTGAGAACAAGAAACCAATTATGTATTTGATTTATGCATTATCAATAATTCAAACGGTTGGGGATTACTTAATGGCATATAAGACTATTGCCAGTATGGATAAAAAGGGTACAGCTTCTTTTGCATCTCAAGCAAGAATGAGAGTTCCATATATAGTTTGTAAAGAACCAGGAATATCTGAAAAGTATTCAGGTAGACTTTATAATTCAGATAATCAGACCTCGGGATATTTAGAAGTATCTGGAATTCCGATGGATATGGGAAAAAAAAGAGGAGTAAGAGTTTTTGCTAATAATATTGGAGAAAGAATACTCCCTAATAAGAATAGGCTGATTTCAGATCTAGAAATTGGAATCGGGTATACTGGCTTTTCAGCATATACTGAAACTGGAAGAAAGAATAGGGGGAACATGTAATGTCCGAACTTGAAATTATCTCTTTTGAGAAAGACACGAAGAGAATTAATGATGAAATAAAACAAAAAATTGCAAACCATTTATGGATGTTTTGTGGGTATAAAGATTCTATCCTTCCTGCTATGAATTTTAATGCAAAATATATAAAGGCAATATTTGATTTATATAATGTGATTATTGATTCAAGTTTAGTCACACGATTATATGGACAAAATGGAATAGCTCATAAAAAACAGAAAAATGCTAAACAGATAAAATATATAAGCGAAACCATAAATATGCTGCGTACTGTTGGATGCCACACAATTAGTGAAGAAAATATTAGAGAAGAAATTAGCCTTAAATTCAAAGAATGGCAATTCGAACATTGCGGAAATAATAATCCAACAGAAAATGAAGATTTTGAAAAACTAATAAAAGGATTATTGGATTTAGAAAGTGAATGTTTTAATTTATTAGACGACTTTATGAAAGATGCACTTAACCTGAAGAGTAATTTGAAAGATGAAATGGTAGAAAAATGGGAGAATGCTATTATTGAACACTATTTTAAAACAACAAATCAAAATATGTTTGAAAATAAATTGATTGAATGGTATAAAATGAAGCAACCAAATGGATCTTATCAAATTAATAAAATTGGAACATATAATGCTATTAACAATTGGATAATGGATGAAATTTATTTTAAAGAGAAAAAAGATATAGATCAACTGATGGAAGCTAAGGGGACTGGAAAGTTTACATCAGATGATTTAGATTCAATTAATCAGGCTATAAATAAATATAAATTAAGTATTGATGGAAAAAAGATGGAAGTTGCAAATTTTGTAGGAAAAGCTAATAAAATACAGGATTTAATACCGAGTGATTATAGGAAGCATTTTTTTAGTAAAGAAATTTTAGGCAAAAAAATGAGAGATTCAATTAATGGAATAAAGAGTGAAAATTTAACACTTCTTCCACAGGATTTATTTGGCTATATAATAAAGAATGAGTTCAATATGTAATCATTATTATATCAGAGTATTTATTTACCAGATTTGTGTTCATGCATAAGTTTTAAGCGTCAATAGATATGTCCAGGTAAAAAAGAGGCTGCACATTAATCACTTAGTGTGACAGCCTCAAAATTTTTACAATATTAATCTTCTTTAGCAAGCTCCGCTTTAATCTTCTCTGTAAGTGCAGGAACTATCTTGTTCAAATCACCTACTATACCATAGTCGGCAACGCTGAAGATAGGCGCATTCTCATCCTTATTGATAGCGATGATAATGTCGCTCTCTTCCATACCTGCCAAATGCTGTATAGCACCTGAAATACCTATTGCAAAATAAAGATGTGGACGAACTGTCTTACCTGTCTGTCCTACCTGAATATCCTTTGACATCCAACCTGCATCAACCACAGCTCTTGAACAGCTTACAGTGCCATGAAGTGCATCTGCCAAATCCTTAAGTATCTTAAAGTTCTCAGCAGAACCTACACCTCTACCTCCTGATACCAAAATCTTTGCAGCCATGATATCTTCCGTTGTCTTGGCATTTTTTACTATCTCAAGAATCTCAACATACTTGCTGTTCTCTTCAAGCTTGGCATCAAAGTCTATTACCTCCGCCTTTGCTCCTGCAACTCTTTCCTTCTTTTGCATAACACCCGGACGAACTGTTGCCATCTGAGGTCTGTTCTCAGGACATGCGATAGTAGCTATGGTATTTCCACCAAATGCAGGTCTTGTCATAAGAAGCTGATTATGCTTTTGCTCTCTTCCTGCAATAGCAACCAATGGATAATCACCGATCTCAAGCTGTGTACAGTCTGCTGTAAGTCCTGTTCCTACTCTTGCTGAAACTCTGGGTCCCAGATCTCTACCGATTGCTGTAGCACCGATAATGAATATCTCAGGCTTAAACTCGTTTATAACCGCTGACAGTGCCTGTGTATAAGGCTCTGTACGGTACTCTTTAAGTTTAGGATCATCTACAACTATTATCTTATCAGCACCGTGCTCGGCGAGTTCTTCAACCAGTCCCTTTATATCAGATCCAAGTAATACTGCTGTAACCTCAGTATTGAGATCAGCAGCCAAATCCTTACCTTTTCCTATAAGTTCAAGGGAAATACCGCTCAATTTGCCGTCTACCTGCTGGGCAAATGTAAACACTCCCCTGTATTCTTCTGTATTTTGTCTCATAAACGACTCCTTTTTAGATGATATGTGTTTCTTTTAACTTGCCTATGATGTAGTCAACAGACTCTGATGCACCAAGGTTTACCTGCTCTCCGGCACCCTTTCTAACCTTATCGGATGCTTTTGCAATCTGTGTCGGTGAACCCTTAAGACCTATATTTGAGTCATCAACTCCTACAAGGTCCGCTCTTGAGAATACAGTTACTTCTTTGTCATAAGCATCAAAAATACCACCCGGAGTCATATATCTTGGCTCATTAAGCTCTGATAAAGCTGTAATAAGTACAGGCATTTTTGCTTTTAAAACATGATATCTGTCATCAAACTGACGCTCTACCACGACGCTGTCGCCATCAATCTCTATCTTTTGTGCATAGCTGATAACAGGTAAATCCAGATGTTCTGAAATCTGCGGTCCTACCTGTGCAGTATCTCCGTCTATAGCCTGACGACCTGTGATAATAAGATCATACTCTAATTTTCTGAGTGCTCCGGCTATAGTCTGTGATGTAGCCCATGTATCGGCTCCTCCAAGTACTCTGTCTGTTATAAGCACAGCCTTGTCGGCGCCCATTGCCATAGCTTCTCTAAGCACTTCATCAGCCTTTGGAAGTCCCATAGTAACTACAGTAACTTCTGCACCGTATTTATCTTTAAGTCTAAGAGCAGCCTCAAGACCCGCCTTGTCATCCGGGTTCATAATTGTAAGCATAGCTCCTCTGTTTAATGTGCCGTCAGGGTTAAAAACAACACCGCCCTTTGTATCCGGCACTTGTTTAATACAAACAACTATCTTCATGACATCCTCCATTCGTAATAGCACAATTATTTAAGCAATGCGCCTGAAATTACCATTCTTTGTACTTCACTTGTACCTTCGTATACTTCTGTAATCTTTGCATCACGCATCATTCTTTCAATTTCATATTCTCTTGTATATCCATATCCGCCGTGAAGCTGTACTGCCTTTGTGGTAACTTCCATTGCCACTTCTGCAGCATAAAGCTTAGCCATAGCCGCTTCCTCCGAATATGTCTTCTGTGTTGCCTTAGCCATAGCTGCTCTATATACAAGCATCTGTGCCGCCTTTACTTTGGTTGCCATATTTGCAAGCTCAAACTGAGTATTCTGGAATGCTCCGATAGATCTTCCGAACTGCTTTCTCTCTTTTACATATGCAACGGTTCTCTCAAGTGCTCCCTCAGCGATACCAAGTGCCTGTGCGGCAATACCGATACGACCGCCGTCAAGAGTATGCATTGCGATACCGAATCCCTTACCTGCAGGACCGAGCATATTTTCCTTTGGAACTCTGCAATCTGTAAAAATAAGCTCATAAGTAGATGAACCTCTGATACCCATCTTCTTTTCCTTTGTTCCGAATCCGAATCCCGGTGTATCCTTCTCAACTATGAATGCGGAGAAAATCTTCTTCTGTCTGCCCTTTGCATCCACCTTTATCTCTGTACAAGCAATTACAACATAGATATCAGCCTCTTTACCGTTTGTTATAAAGATCTTTGAACCGTTAAGTACATACTCGTCACCGTCAAGCACAGCCTTTGTAACCGCACCCTGTGCATCCGTACCTGCATTAGGCTCTGTAAGTGCGAAAGCTCCAAGCTTCTCTCCCTTTGCCAAAGGAACAAGATATTTTTCCTTCTGCTCGGGTGTACCGTACATAGCGATAGGATCTGCACAAAGTGATGTATGAGCGGAAACAATAACACCTGTTGTAGCACATACTTTTGACAACTCTTCTACACACATCACATATGCAAGAGGATCGGCTCCCTGTCCTCCATACTCCTTTGCTACAGGAATACCAAGGAAACCGTATTTTGCCATCTTTGTTACAGTCTCTCTTGGAAATATTTCCGTTTCATCCACCTCTATTGCAAGAGGTTTTACTTCCTTTTCGGCAAACTCCCTAAAGAGGGATCTTGCCATCTCATGTTTCTTGTCTAAAGTAAAATCCATGAATCATACCTACTTGAATAAATCCAAGTGCAAACATAAATAGTGAAAGTCTTTGTTTGCGTTATCCTTTCTTAGTTTTCTTTCACCTATATAGTAAATACAAACCCGCCTTTTGTATCTATCTCACATTAAAACCCCTTTCTACATTTTAACTGTAAAAAGGGGATATATATTTTACTTATAAGAGAATATTCCTTCTCCGGTCTTCTTACCAAGCTTACCTGCAGCTACAAGCTCTTTTAACTTCGGAGCCGGTAAATACTTGTCATCCCCTGTCTCATTGTGAATAACTTCCATAATGGCAAGACATATATCAAGTCCGATAAGATCTGCCAAATGAAGAGGTCCCATAGGATGTGCGCATCCCAGAATCATAGCTGTGTCTACACCTTCAGCATCTGCTGTGCCTGCAGCCCATACATTGATTGCTTCATTGATCATTGGAACAAGGATACGGTTTACTACAAATCCCGGTGCTTCTTTAACCTGTACAGGAGTCTTTCCTATATCTTCAGATATCTTCTTAATCTTTTCCACCAATTCTGCAGGTGTCTTTTCTCCACCGATTACCTCAACAAGTTTCATTCTGTCTGCAGGGTTAAAGAAATGCATACCTACTACAGGTCTGTCAAGCGCCTCACCTATTCTTGTGATAGAAAGTGATGAAGTATTTGAAGCGAAAATACAATCCTTAGGAACTATATTCTGAAGCTCTTTAAAAATCTGCTGCTTAACTTCCATCTTTTCAAGCGCTACTTCCACAATCAAATCACAGTCACTGCAGATATCGCTAAGGCCTACTTTTATTTTTGAAATAATTGCATCTCCGGCCTCTTTTGATATTTTCTCTTTTCCTACAAGGAAATTGATGTTCTTTTGAATCTTTGCAAAACCTGCCTGTGCGTATTCTTCCTTAATATCACAAAGTCTTACTTCATATCCTTCTGTCATTGCAAAAGCCTGAGCAATTCCTGAACCCATTGTACCTGCACCGATAATACCAACTTTCATTTTTTTATCCTTTCTGAATTAAAATATATATTTTTGACTTTTTTATAATTTTTTATATTAAACCGGTATTTATGAATTAGTAAAATTCTTCTCTTTTCTCTTTTCAAGAAAAGTGTTCATACCCTCTATCTGATCATGTGTTTCAAAGCAACTTCCAAAGAGCTTTTCTTCAATCACAATCGCATCGTCCATCTTCGCATCAAGTCCGTCATTGATAGCTTTCTTACATGCACGAACTGCAATAGGAGCGTTTTGTGCTATAGTAGCCGCCATCTTCTTTGCGGCAGGCATAAGTTCCTCCGGTGAATATATAGCGTTAACCAGCCCTATTCTAAACGCCTCATCAGCTTTTATATTTCTTGCTGTATAAATCAACTGCTTTGCCATTCCTACGCCGACTATTCTTGCAAGTCTTTGTGTTCCGCCAAATCCAGGTGTGATTCCAAGTCCCACCTCAGGCTGACCGAACACTGCATTATCTGAGCATATACGAATATCACAGCTCATAGCAATCTCACATCCTCCGCCAAGTGCAAATCCGTTTACAGCGGCTATAACAGGAACAGGGAAAGTTTCTATCTTTCTGAATACATCATTTCCCTTCTTTCCGAAAGCCTCACCCTCTACCGGACTTAATTTGCTCATTTCACCTATATCGGCACCTGCTACAAAAGACTTATCTCCTGAACCTGTCAAAATGACGGCTCTGATTGTATTAGTGTCAATACTGTCAAAGCAAGCATCAAGCTCAGCCAGTACTTCAGAGTTCAAAGCATTGAGCGCCTTCGGTCTGTCTATTGTAACAATACCTACAGCACCTTCTGTATCAAACCTTACAAAACCCATAAAACACCTCCTTGTCAATATTGCATGTCAGGAATCAAGCTTGACATGTAAATCCATATGATAAAAATATAACATATATGTATCCGACAATCAATTAGTTTTTTCGACTAATTATTATATCCATTTTGCATAACAATATTCTAAAATCGAAATATCATCATGCTTAAAACATATATTTTTTTCATTTATATTGAGCAAAATTATTTTGCTGTTCTTTTTATTATCTGCAAAAGATTAAACACGACTCATCTTTAATATTTTTTACATACCAATATTTTTATTTATTATAACACATTGTTTAAATAAGATATATATAAAAACATATTATTTTTTTTATAGCAATTTTGAATAACCAAGGGGTGGATAATTGATTACACTTGTGATATGCTATATGTGATACATATATCTGACAATACAAAAAAGTTTACTCAATCGGTATTGTCCACTTTTATAGAATAAGTGAGGTGAAAAATATGAAAGAAGTAGTTATCGTCAGTGCTGCAAGAACAGCTATCGGTAGTTTCGGCGGTTCATTGGCAGGTGTAAGTGCAGTAGACCTCGGTATAACTGCAGCAAAGGGAGCTATTGAACGTGCAGGCATTGACGCTTCTCTTATCGACGAAGCCGTTATAGGAAATGTTTTAGGAGCAGGACTTGGCCAGAATATCGCTCGTCAGGTAATACTCGGAGCGGGATTGCCAAATACAACACCCGCATTTTCAATAAATAAGGTTTGCGGTTCAGGTCTTAGAACTGTTGAACTTGCAGCACAGATTATAAAAGCCGGTGATGCGGATATCATTCTTGCCGGCGGTACGGAGAGCATGTCAAACGCTCCATATCTTGTTAAAGGCGCAAGATTCGGCGTTAAGATGGGTAATCAAACATTGATTGACGAGATGATTACAGACGGTCTTTGGGATGCTTACAACAACTATCACATGGGCGTGACAGCTGAAAATATTGCTGAACAAAAAGGAATAACAAGAGAAGACCAGGATGTATTCTCGGTTGAAAGCCAGAGAAGAGCACAGGTAGCTATAGAGACCGGAAGATTAAAAGATGAAATAGTTCCTGTACTTATTCCTCAAAGAAAAGGCGATCCTAAGGTATTTGATACGGATGAATATCCTAAGTTCAATACTACAATCGAAAATCTTGCAAAGCTTAAACCGGCATTTAAAAAAGACGGTACTGTAACTGCAGGTAATGCTTCAGGTATCAATGACGGTGCCGCAATGTTCATTATCGCATCAAAGGAAAAGGCACTTGAGCTTAATCTTCCTATCATGGCTACTATAAAGGGATATGCTTCAGGAGGTGTTGCCCCAAGCGTAATGGGACTCGGAGTAATTCCGGCATCACAAAAAGCAATGCAAAAGGCAGGTATCACAGCCGACGATCTTGAACTTATAGAGGCAAACGAAGCTTTTGCGGCACAGGCTCTTGCAGTATGCAACGAACTCGGATTTAAGAGAGAAATCACAAATGTAAACGGCGGTGCAATCGCACTTGGACATCCCATCGGAGCATCAGGTGCAAGAATACTCACCACTTTACTCTTTGAGATGCAAAAAAGAGATGTTAAATGCGGCCTTGCTACACTGTGTATAGGTGGTGGAATGGGCACAGCAATTGTTGTAGAAAGGGAGACAAAATGAAAATAGTTTCAATCAAAGATGCTATCGCAGGTATCAATGACGGCGCTACAATCATGGTAGGCGGATTTTTAGCATGCGGTACACCCGAACCGATTATTGATGCATTAGTTGAAAAAGGTGTAAAGGACTTAACGCTTATTTGTAATGATACGGCAACTCCTACCACAGGTATCGGTAAACTGGTTGCCAACAATCAGGTAAAAAAAGTTATTGCAACACATATAGGTACAAATCCTATAACAGGACAAAAGATGAATGACGGCACTATGGAGGTTGAGCTTTCTCCTCAGGGTACACTTGCAGAGAGAATACGTTCCGGCGGCGCAGGACTTGGAGGTGTACTTACACCTACAGGTGTAGGTACCGAGGTTGCCGAAGGTAAGCAGGTATTAAATATTGACGGTAAAGATTATCTTTTGGAAAAACCTTTAAGAGCTGACTTTGCACTTATCGGTGCAACAATAGCCGATGAGAAGGGAAACCTTTACTTTACGGCTACCAGCAAAAACTTCAATACAGTTATGGCAACTGCTGCCGATGTTGTTATTGCAGGTGCGGAACTTATAGTTCCTGTAGGCGATATACAGCCTGAAAATGTTGCAATACCTGCAATATTTGTAGATTATCTTGTAGGAGGTGAGTCATAATGTCAAAAGAGAGAATTGCAAGACGTGTTGCAAGAGATTTAAACGATGGTGACGTGGTAAACTTAGGTATAGGACTTCCTACAATGGTGGCTGACTATGTACCTGAGGGTATAGAAATTACACTTCAGTCAGAGAACGGAATCCTCGGTATGGGACCTTTGGCTTCAAGTGCAACAGCAAATAAACATTTAATTAATTCCGGCGGACAAAATGTTACCGTGCTTCCGGGTGCCGCATACTTTGACAGCGCATTCTCATTTATGATTATTCGAGGAGGCCATGTTGATATGACCGTTTTAGGTGCATTGCAGGTGGATGCTCACGGAAATCTTGCAAGCCATATAGTTCCGGGTAAAATGGTACCCGGTATGGGCGGTGCTATGGATCTTGTTACAGGTTCAAAGAAGGTTGTTGTCGCTATGACACATACCGCCAAAGACGGTGCACCGAAGATTTTAAAAGATATCACACTCCCTGCTACAGCTATTCATGCAGTTGATGAAATTGTTACTGAATTGGCTGTAATAAAGGTTACAGATGAAGGTCTTGTGCTTACAGAAGTAGCTGAGGGCGTAAGTGTGGAAGATGTTATAGCAAAGACAGAGGCACCTCTTAAGGTTGCAGATGATTTAAAGACATTCTAATTTATTTTAGTATAATTTAAATTCCCATGACCGGGATGCCGTATTTAAAAGATTAATCTCTTTTAAGATCGACATTCCGGTCTTTTATAATCTCATATCGGATGACTTCAGTATCAGAAAATACTAATTACAAAGATATTTTTGTGTGATATATATAATATATTTATACATTTTCGTTATTTTTAAGACTGGAAAAACGGATATCGGATTGATATAATAATGTTAATAATTAAACAATTTGCAAAAAGGAGGCAGATAAATGTTTAAGAAATTTACAAACGCATGTGTAAATATTGTTCAGAAATATTTGCCGGACGCATTTATTTTTTGTATCGTACTTACTATTCTTGTTTTTGTCGCTGCAATGCCTGTCAGCAAAATGAATCCGTTTGAAATAGCGAACGCTTGGGGCGAGAGTATGTGGTCATTGCTCGGATTCTCAATGCAGATGGCTTTGGTGCTTGTTCTCGGCACGGCACTTGCTACCGCACCGCTGGTAAAGAGGGCTATAAATGCGGCTGCAGGAGTTCCTAAATCTCCTACATCGGCAATTATTTTTATTACAGTGGTTTCAATGATTGCCTGCTGGCTTAACTGGGGATTCGGACTTGTAGTCGGTGCCATACTCGCAAAGGAAATTGCAAAAAAAGTAAAAGGCGTTGACTACAGACTTCTTATCGCATCGGCTTATTCAGGTTTCGTAATATGGCATGCAGGTTTCTCAGGTTCCATACCGCTTCAGCTTGCATCATACAGTGAAGCTATAGGTACACAAACAGCAGGTGCTGTAACAGAATCAATACCTACTTCACAGACAATATTCTCAGCTTGGAATCTTATAATTGTTATAGCTATAATTATAGTTATAGCATTTGTAAATGCACAGATGCATCCCACTCCTGAGGATACCGTTACTGTAGATCCTAAGCTATTGGTAGAAACCGAAACTGCCAAGGTTACGGATAAAACAGCGACACCGGCTGAATGGCTTGAGAGATTCCCTCTGCTTTCAATACTTGTGGCAATACTTGCCATAGTTTATTTAATATACACATATAAAACAAAGGGAAGTATCACTTTGTCACTTAATGTAGTAAATTTGATTTTCCTTACACTTGGAATTATATTCCATGGAACACCTATAAGTTATGTAAACGCTATTACAGATGCCGCAAAGAGTGCCGGAGGTATTATATTACAGTTCCCGTTCTATGCAGGTATCATGGGCATTATGACCGCTACAGGTCCTACAGGACAGTCACTTGCAGGTGCTATAAGTGATTTCTTTGTAAATATATCAAATCAGACTACATTCCCGTTGTTTACTTTCCTTTCAGCAGGTATTGTAAACTTCTTCGTACCTTCAGGTGGCGGTCAGTGGGCTGTACAGGCTCCTATCGTAATGCCTGCCGGAAATGCTCTTGGAGTCTCTCCGGCAGTATCAGCCATGGCTATTGCATGGGGTGATGCATGGACAAATATGCTTCAACCGTTCTGGGCCCTACCGGCTCTCGGTATAGCAGGTCTCGGTGCAAGAGATATTATGGGATATTGCGCTATAGTTCTTATTGTAACGGGAATAATCATTGGATGCGGATTCCTATTCCTCGTCCCGTTCCTGGCATAAACATAAAAAGTACCGGCCCACAACCGGTACTTTTTTCTTATCTTAAAATAATATATACAGTATACGCTATATAGGCCGCTACCATTGCGAGGCCTTCTTTTTTTGATATCTCACCGTCATTCTTGGCAAGTATATATACCATCAAACTTGCACAAAGCAAAAATAATGTATCGTATACAGCCACAACTTCCGCACCTATCGGATTAAGTACCGATGAAAATGCCAGAATAAATATTATATTGAATATATTTGAACCTACAACATTTCCAAGGGCAAGCGCATTCTCTCCCTTGCTTGATGCTACAATACTTGTCACAAGTTCAGGAAGCGATGTTCCTATAGCGACTATTGTAAGTCCGACCAGAGTCTCACTCATTCCAAACATCAACGCTATCTCGGAAGCGGATTCCACTACCTTGTCACCGCCAAACACTACAAGAGCAAGTCCTCCCACTATATAAACAATGGCCAAATGTATCGGTAAATTCTTTTTCTTTTCATCATTAGCGTCATTGCTTCCCTTTAATGCAAGTCTTATAGTGTATATCATATACGCTATAAAAATCAGCAGAAAAATAACTCCGGCAATTCTGTCTATGCCGCTTAAAAAGAAAACAAATCCAAGCAACAATATTGTTATAACAATATTTACAATATAATCAAATTTCAAAAGCGCCTTATCCACCGGCATAGCATGTATTATTCCACAAATTCCCACTACAGCCAGAAGATTAAATATATTGGATCCGATTACATTATTAAGCGCTATTGCATTGTTGCCCTTTAATGCCGCATCAATACTTACCGCCGCCTCAGGTGCACTGGTTCCGAAAGCCACTATAGTAAGCCCTATTACAACCGAAGGGACATTCAACTTTCTTGCCACTCCCGAAGCACCCTCAACAAAAAAATTGGCTCCTCCCACAAGACATACGAAGCCTAAAATAAGCCATATATATACCATAAAATCATTCCTTTACATTAAAAACTGAACACAGACATAATATCTATATATTTTCAGATTGTCAACATAAGTATTAAAAATAAACTTTATTTCTATTCATCTACTGCTTAAAGAGCAATTACATATTCCTTTAAAAGTATTTAAGAAATTTATCAACACAAATATAGTATTATCTGCTATACTAGGTAAATGTATCGAATACTCTGTATGTCATCTACATCTTATATTTTGTCTATCGTAGATTCCACACAACTCAGGGCATTCAATTTATCTAAGGAAGGTAGAAATGAAAAAGAGAAGTAGAAGAAGACGAAAGAATATTTTCGTCCCGATTGTAGTTTTAATTTTTTGTTGTATTTTTACGGCAATGGTTGCCTATGGATGGCAGTCACGTAAAAAGAATGTAAAAGTAGCCGATTCCTCAAAGAATGCAAATGAAACTGTAGAAGTAAATCAAAGTGAAACTTCAACCGACGGTGAAATCAATGCAATATCCGAGAGTGAGACGGATACAACGGCTGAAACCACCACAGTACCTGTGAGCAATCCGGGTCCGGATGAAAAGGTTGTTTATTTCACATTTGACGACGGTCCTTGGACAGGTACACCAAGACTTTTGGATATCTTGGATCAGTACAATATCAAGGCTTGCTTCTTTGTTACAGCACAGTATATGGATACTGAACCTCTGATAAATATGCTTAAGCAGATAAAAGACAGAGGACATAATGTAGCCGTTCACAGTTTGACACATAACTACAAGCAGATATATGCTTCCGTAGATGCTTTTATGGCAGACTATGACGCTATGGACGATCTTATATTTAAGGCTACAGGTGAGCACAGCACTATGCTTCGTTTCCCGGGCGGAAGCAATGCAAGCTATAATAAAGCTATAAGACCTCAGCTTTTACAGGCTGTAAGAGACAGAGGAATAGTATACTTTGACTGGAACTCATTTGACGGTGACGTAGAGGGCAAGAGAGGTCAGGAACTTATCGACCAGACTATCAGACAGGTAAATGAGAATACTCACTCCATTTTACTTATGCATGATATGCCGAATACCGCATTCGTACACGACGCTCTCCCTACAATCATAGAGAGACTGCAAGCTGACGGATATAAGTTTGAGCTTCTTAATGAAAATACACCACCAAGACAGTTTGCAAAATAATATATAAAGGTCTTAATTTTTCCATTTTATTACTTCGGAAGGAATTAAGACCTTTTTTAATACACAAAATATAAAAAAGAGAAAACCGAAATGATTTTCTCTCTAATATCCCTTTTGCAAATGTATTAACTATATTACCCCTTCTTGATAAAGAGGCCTCTGAGCCATATATGCTGTATATTGCTCACGTTACCTGCTGTAACTATGTCTAACTGTTCTTTTATATTAACTTATTTGCTGTATTCTATTTTTACTGATTCTGTCCGGCCTGTCTTTCAGCTCTTCTTGCCAAGATTGCTTCAATCTTTTGCTGAGCCTCCTTCGCATCGCCTTCAACAATATAAAGTTCCGGATATCTTACTCCGTGCGCTCTGGCTTCACTATCATTGTTCATATAGATATCAATGGTTCTTCCCTTGATATTACCACCTGTATCCTCAACAACATAGATAGTATCACTATTTCCTATGCGGACTCTTGTACCCCTTGGGAGCACTGACCAGTCAGCTGCAATAGTTCTTCCAACAACCGGTGTTGTGCCTGCTTTTGTTATATTTGAAGGATCGCAATCATGTGAGTAGGCATAGGCTTTAAACTTACCTATGGATCTTCCCTTAGCCGCTTCTCTAAGAGCAGCTATTTCCGCATCCTCCTTTGCTACAAGCTCAGCTTCCTGCTGTTGTTTATATGAGTCAAGCGTTGTTTCATACTGATCGGCATTCAAACCGAATGCGGGACCTGTAACTTTGTCAACCTCCGCCTGTGTAGCTGCATAAGCACTTCCTGCCATCAATGCAGAAAATACACATGCTACTAAAGTAACCTTTTTTATTTTATTTATCATTTACTTCCTTTCTTGCAAAGAACGAATCTTTTGTTCGTCGGGATACACTAATTATATTACATAAATGTTAAATGTCAATAAGAAAATGTTGCATTCTCTTTGCGAAGCATTAAAAAAGGCTCGACCACTCTATTTTTTCGGTTTTTCTGCACAAAAAAATCACGTTAAAATACATTAATTATATATAATAACGTGATATCTCTTATGTTATCTATAAAACTTTGTTAAATATTTTTTAAGTAACTTTTGTAAATTTCTATATAAAATTACTCTCTATTCCGCATTTGAAGCGATTTTAAAAAGCTCTGCAACTTTGCTTATAGGAACCAAAAGTCCGCCTCCCGATGCCGCCATCTTATCACCGTATACATAAGAAGGTACGGCCTGAATCTCCAAAGTCTGCCAAACTTCAATATTTGAATCTTCCACCTTCTTTGCATTCCTGTCCTCATTAAGCAAGGTAAGGATATCTTCTCTCTTTGCGCCTGCAGCTTCGGCCAAATCAGCCAAAAGCTCTACATCATCAATTCTTTGCTGATTCTCAAAATGTGCTTCAAATACCGAATCATTGTACTTTTTGATATTAAAGCCGTTTTCCGCCAAATAAAATCCTACCTGTGCGGCCAAATCGGAATGCACACTTGCAGGTTCAGGTCTTGGATGAGCTTCACATGGGGACCATTCAATCTCTACAGTTTTATAATCCGGAAGAATATCTCCAAGTTCCTTTAAACCTTTATAACAAAACGGACAGGTATAATCATAAAAAACTTTAATCTTCTTTGACATAAACTTTTCCTTTCTACTCACAGTATATGATATATTCATACTTTGTAATATTTATTATAACATATACATATTATTAAGGCTATATCTTTGATTTTCTCTTTAATACCATATATCCTGCGTCCGTTACCGCCTTTGAAAGCTTCTCAATATCAGGCGGATTTTTTAAAAGGACTGTCGCCATATTATCTTCGAGACTTACAGTTGCCCAAGTTCCGTCAAGAGCATTCAGTGCATTCTCTACATTTCTTACACAGTTATTGCAGCTCATACCGTCAATGGCAAGCTTGGCTTCATACGGATAATGTGACTTATCTCTATCCTTTACTTTTACGGACTTGGTGGCTTCTTCATGCTCAGGACAACAATCTCCGCCTTTTTTCAACTTCTTTATATAGTTGATTGAACCGAATACAACTATTGCCGCAACAATTAATACTATAATTATATTTAAAATATTCATAAAAAACCTCCCGGTTAGATATCGCTAACTAGGAGTATATCACTTTGTCCGCAAAAAACAAGTTTCTATGTAAATTTTAATACAATATTATTCTATTATCTCTATCGGACTACCTTCGTATACAAAAATCATTGCATCATACAGGTCGCTTTGCATCGCCTTAGGTCTATAACTGCTCTGTACTATCCTCATCATCCATGTATATCCTTCTCCAAGGGATCCCATTCTTAACGGAGAGCTTATCAGACTGTATAGACTGTCTCCCCCCTTTATATCGGAAAAGTCCAATAAATACTGCTTATCTTTTGCAAATCTTGCCTGTGCCGCAAGCGGATCGGCTGAAATAAAACTTTGTATACTTCTTTTTTTCTTTTCAAGGACCTTAATATTGTCTGTGACCTTCCAAAAATCTGTGCCTATACTGTAGTAAGTATCTTTAAGATCATTTGATAAAACGGCTCCCATAGATGTATATCCGTTACCGATCTTTGCTATATGTCCGTCATGCGCCGCTATAACAAGCTTTCCGCTACCTATTTTCTTTTCTATATCCAAAACGGCTTCTATATTGCCTGCCATATCATTATCTCTGAGAGTATAATATGATTCATTGCTGTTAGTGAAGGTCTCCATTGACTGTCTTACAGTATTTAACTCAAATACCGCATCTCTGTCATCGGCATTTGCCACATCTATATCACCGATTTTTTCTTTCACGCCGGTAACGAAATCAATAACGGCTTTTGC
This sequence comes from Lachnoanaerobaculum sp. MSX33, assembly GCF_000512995.1. NCBI lineage: Bacteria > Bacillati > Bacillota > Clostridia > Lachnospirales > Lachnospiraceae > Lachnoanaerobaculum > Lachnoanaerobaculum sp. MSX33. The sequence continues at coordinate 19,912 of NZ_AZXX01000061.1, forward strand.
ACTCCCTACACTTATCTCACCTTTTTCTATACAGTCGAGATTTTTATCAAACTCCTCTACACTTGTAAGTCCTTTTGATATACAGTAATTTTTTAAAAACTCATAACTTGTTTCGGGATTTTGCATATCAAAGCCGTAGAATCTAAGTTTCTTACCTTCACTTACAGTACTGTTGTATTCTCTCATCCATGAAATAAGCTCTTCCATCTGTTTTGTACGATATATCGGAAATGAAAATGTCTTTACAATACTTTCTATATCTCCGTCACCGCCTTGAATATATCTGTTTATTGTGGCACACTCACCATAGTCAGCCTCAAGGGCAAACGCTCTGAAGTCATAATCTTTCACCATTTTCTTTAATACCGAAAGCTTTAGTTCCTGAAAGTCCTTACAGCCGTGAGCCGCCTCTCCTATCGCAACTACATTTACATTATCCGAAATTTTTATATCATCCACAGTCTTCATATATGAATTTACATCCGCTATTTTTTTATGAGCGCTTATTTCTTCCACCTTAAATCTACCAAACCAAAGGCAAGCCGTTGCCGATATAATAATTACAAAACCAAGTAAAATTCTCTTTAATGTCTTCATATTGTCTCCTATTCTTTTATAAGCTCATATAATTTCTTAGAACATTCATCGTCCGCCTGTTTTAATAAATGTTTTAAAAGCAGCAGCACCTGTTTTGAATAATAATAAAAGCTGTAAAACAAATCATCAGGAAATACGTCTTCTTCTTCCCATCTCATTTCATCCTCTTCTTCATCATAAACTTCGGACCAAAGATACTTTTCATCAATCATATCTTTGAAGTTCGGTAAAGGATCTGCATGCTCCATATTTTCGACAATATTTACCGCTTCAGCTATATATCCGAACAATTCCGCAAGCTCCGGTACAAGATAGTCCGCTACAGGGTTTTTATCTCTGTCCTCTAAAGCTTTTTTAAAGACTCTGTATAGAAATATACAGGCAAAAGGTGTTGCATGCCACAGTGTGGACTGATGTTCAATTCCCATGGCTATCTCCTCTCCTGCCGTCTCTATTGCTTCTTTATCATTCATATCGTTTAAGATTTCAAAGTACTTAGGGAAGTCGGTAGCCCTTTTATAAGTTGTGGTTATTCTGTGCCAAGGTATATCCTTAACCTTTACATTTCCTATATACTTTAAGTTTTCTTTTGTCATTTTTCCTCCTAAAAAAATACCCCTCATTATTTTTATCAAATGAGGGGCAAATAAATTATTCTAATTTTATATATTTCTTTGTTTCTTCATCTATATGATCAAGGTCCATGTAATGTTTGCTGTCAGGCTCCAATCCCTTTTTCTTTAAGAAATGCTCTGAAAGCCTGCTTATAGTCCTGTATATTATAGCCCAAGTAGGCACAGCTATTATCATTCCCACAATACCGAAGAGTCCACCAAAGAGCAGTATCGAAAACAGTACCCAAAAACTTGGAAGTCCTGTAGTCTGTCCCAGTATCTTAGGTCCGATAATATTTCCGTCCACCTGCTGCAATATCAAAATCCATACGGCAAACTGAAGTGCCGTAACAGGCGATATAAGAAGCAAAAGTATAATACTTGGAATAGCACCTATAAAAGGTCCGAAGAAAGGTATTACATTGGTTACACCTACCACCACACTTATAAGCAGAGCATACGGCATATGTATTATGGCCATAAATACATAGTTTATTATTCCTATTATAATAGAATCTATTATCTTACCTACAATAAACTTTTCAAACATATTCTTGATATATCTGGCCTCTGTAACTATTTCATTTCCTATCTTTACTCCTGCAACCGCATACACTATTTTCTTTGCCTGTGATGCCAGCGTAGTCTTCATATTTAAAAGATACATCATTACCATTAAACCGATAATAATATTTACGACCACACCAAGAGCATTAAGCACACCGCTTGAGAGATTCTTTATATAGGTATTTACATTAGGCAAAACCGTTGTAGTGGCTATATCGCTAAGTCTCGCGCTTATATCCAGATAATTCCCGATTATAAGTTTCTCAAGATTCGGATTTTTATTCAGTATATCCTTAAGCCAGGCTTCCAGATTCTGTGTACCCGAAGGTGCGTAGCTGATAACATTTGTGATACTGTTTACCAGCTCAGGTATAATCATCATTATCAAAGCAAACACTACCAAAATAAGTATTACAAGACAGGCCAGAGTGGCTACCATCTTCGCATACTTATCGGATTTCTTCCACTTTGGAAACAGTGATGATAATATCTCACCCACCCATATGCCGATACGATCATATACCGGTGCCATCAAAAACGCCATCACCACACCGTAAAGCACTGAAGAAACGGTTGATATTATAGCGCTTATGGCTGTAGCAATAGGCCCAAGTTTACTGAAAATCAAAGATATCACAAGGGCTATTACTATAACCGCAACTGCTGTTAAACCCCATTTAAAATATATGTCATTCTTATTTTCTTCCATTTAAACCTCTACAGCGACCTTGTCATCTTTTATATCAATATTTGCTTCAAAAAAGGCTTTAAGTGTCTCAAAAGCATATCCTACATCCTTTGCACCTGCAGTCTCATATGCGGAATGCATTGCCAACTGCGGCAATCCGATGTCCACAGCATTCATACTTACAACGGTATTTGAAAGATTTCCAAGAGTTGAACCACCTGCAATATCACTTCTGTTTGCAAAAGTCTGATACGGTATATTTTTCTTTTCAAGAATCTTTTTAAGTATTGCTCTGCTGAATGCATCTGTTGTATATTTTTGATTTGCACTTTCTTTAATTGCAATTCCTTGATTTAAAACCGGTCTGTTCTTTACATCAAAAAGTTCAGGGTGATTGGGATGAACGGCATGTGCATTGTCACAGCTGATAAGCATACTCTTTGCTATAGCTGTGTAATACTCTTCCTTTGATTTTCCAAGTGCGGTATTTACTCTGTCAAGTGTACTTGCAAGGAATGTAGACATAGCGCCCTGCTTTGTAACGGAGCCCACCTCTTCATTGTCAAATACCGCAAAGACATTTATATGGTTTTTATTTTCAGCCTCAACAAATCCTCTAAGCGATGTGTAAACACACTCCAAATCGTCAAGTCTTCCGCTTGATATAAGCTCATTGTCAAATCCGATAACCGCCGCCTTTTGTCTGTTTACCAGATATAGATCTTTTGCAAGTATAGCCTCAGGCTCTATACCCAGTTCCTTTGCAACCATATTGTCAAAGTCAGCTTCTTTAAGACTGCCTGCACTGAATACCGGAAGCATATCAACTTGATTGTTGAAAGCAAATCCCTTATTTATCTCCCTGTTAAAATGTATAGGTACATTTGGAATAATAAGTAAATCTCTATCTATATGAAGAAGTCTTGTTTCAATAACTTTATCGGTATTTACCATAACTCTTCCTGCCAGTGTCAGAGGTTTATCAATCCATGTGGCATTAATCATACCTCCATAACCTTCCACATTCAGCTTTAAATAGCCGTTTGCTTCTATTATAGGTTTATCCTTAAGCTTAAATGTTGGTGAATCGGAATGTGCGGCACTTATCTGAAAGTGATAATCTCCTTCAGCTATATCAAAAGCTATAAGACTTGATGAATTTCTTTTTGTATAGTACTTTCCTTTGTTTATATTCCATTTTTCATTTTCAGGCAGATAAGTAAAGCCTGATTTTTGTAAAACTTTTTCGCATTCATTTATCGCATGAAACATTGTCACTGATGAATCCAAAAAATTCATCAAATCTCTTAAAATATCCATACAGCCTCTTTCTATCTTATAATGTCATCTTAATACTGCATTATACCATAGAAAACTCTATCTGTATTATCTAAATTTATTATGATTCTTATATTTAAATATTTAATGTACTTAAATTTATCTGACTATATTCGTATAAACTTTTGATGTGAGTTTAAAAATAACAAAGTAAATAAGTGCAAATATTAACAGCACATCCCCAAGGCATATCATATACAGTAAAGCGTCCGATACTCCAAACAACCCCAAAAGTCTGAAGATAATCTTTGACGCCACAATACAATGAATAGCTGCTACAATAAGAGGTCCGTAAAACATCAGGCAGATTTGAGAATCGGTGGTTTTCTTTATCAAATCATCTGAAAGCCCCAGCTTTTTCATAATCTGATACTTTTCTCTGTCCTCATAGCCTTCACTGATCTGCTTATAGTAAGTAATCAAAACAGTTCCTGTAAGGAAGATAATGCCTATCAATACCCCAAGGAATAAAAATCCTCCGTTTATCTCATACTGATTGTGTATCATCTCACTACGACTGCTTACATCATACACACTTCTGCCAGCACCTGTAAGCTGATTCTTTATGCCGTCTTTAAGCTTTACCAATGTATCCTCATATTCCTTATCATCTACTCCGTCTACATCCCAATATACACTGCAATTTATATCCAAACCGTCCAAAGCCTCTCTTAAAAATTCCAGAGTAGCCATATCCTTAACGACAATACTGTATCCGTCAACTCCCGAATATTCTAAAGGAAATATACTGTCTATTTTTATGACTTTAAAATCTCTGTCTCCGATTTTTAATATATCGCTGATTTTGTTATTTTTATTCTCTCCAAGTAATATTTCTCCTTCATCAAGCTTAATATTTTGATGTGTTCTTCCATTGTATCCTTCAAGGTCGCTTGCAATTACAAATATCGGATTGGCCTTACTTCCTCTTTGATATTTACTTATTTCATTACCTGTCTTTACTGCAGCTACAGTCATATCAAATGTAGTATACTCATCTTTAATCATTGACTTGTCGGAAACGCTTGACTCCACAAGACTTTGCAGTTTCTTTGCCATAGCTTCATTGCTTATATTCTCACTTCCGGCTGCAATCCTGTATTCTCTGGGCATTACACTGTCCCCAAGCTTTATATAGTTTGAGTATATCGCTATCGTAGTAGACAGACTGATAATAACTCCGGCACTTAGAATAGAGATACTTGCAAGAGATATTGCATTCCCTTTCATTCTGTATAAAAGACCGCTTACACTCAAAAACCTCTTCGGTGTATAAAAGCTCTTATTATTTCTTTGTGCTTTCAATATAAATACCGTAAAAGTCGCATATAAAAGGTAAGTTGCCAATATGGTGGCAAGCACTGCTACAAAGAAATAGTTAATAGATGAAAGCAATCCGCCTACAAACAGTGCAATACCATAACCAACTACCAGCAGCAAAAACCCTACAACCATTATTATAATTCTTGACTTCGGTTCACCCTCACCTTTGTGAGTTCTTTGTAAAAGCTCCATGGGTGTGGACATATATATTCTAAGTCCGCTTCCGATAATAATAATCAGATAGAGGATTGCTACCAAAACTGTAGTATCTATAAGTGCCGAAATACTGAAATGATAGTCCATCAGTCTTCCCGATACATCTCTCATTAAAAAGTTTAAGAATAAAAAGCAAAGCTGCCCGAATATATATCCTCCTACTATACCGACAAACCATATGATTGCAAACAGTATAAGAAATTCAATACTGATAATCTTACCTACATGTTTCTTCTCAAGACCTAAGATGCCGTACAGTGCAAACTCCTTACTTCTCCTTTTTAACCAAAAGGCGGCGGCGTACTGTACAAATATAAATGTAAATATCGCCAGAATAACTATTCCGAACTTTATAAGCGTCGGCAAAGCCTGATGCCTTGTTCTGACATAATTGTTGTTTACCAAACTTGCTGTTATATTAAAAAGTATCAGCATTACACCTGATGACAGTACAAACGGAATCTCAAGTAATCTATTTGCTTTAAGGTTTTGAAGAGCAAATTTTTTTGCCATTGAAAAACTCATAACTTCTTACCTCTGCTTAACATAAACTCCGCCTGACTTATTCTTTCCATAAAATTATTTCGACTCTCATCCTCCCCTCTGTAAATTTCATGGAAAACAACTCCGTCACGAATAAATAATACTCTCTTTGCACAGGCTGCCGCACGGAGAGAATGTGTTACAAGTAAAACAGTCTGTCCTTCTTCATTTATTTTTTGAAATAAATTCAAAATCATCTCTGAAGATGTTGAATCGAGTGCCCCTGTCGGTTCATCTGCCAAAAGCAGTGTAGGTATTGTAATAATCGCTCTGGCAATGGCCACTCTCTGTTTTTGTCCACCCGATATTTCATAAGGGTATTTATCCAAAATTTCCCTTATACCGAGTCTATCCTGTATCTCATCCAGTCTCTCTTTCATCAAATCTCTGTTTTCATCAGACAATACCAATGGCAGGTAAATATTTTCTCTGTTATTAAACTGATCCAAAAGATTAAAGTCCTGAAATACAAAACCCAATTCCTTTCTTCTAAACATCGATATATCACTTGTCTTTAATTTTCCGATATCATTACCGTTCAGCATTAAAGTACCTGAAGTCGCTTTATCCAATGTTGCAATAATATTCAAAAGCGTAGTTTTGCCTGCCCCCGACTCACCCATTATAGAAATAAATTCGCCCTCTTCCACAGAGAAGTTAACCCCCTTTAATGCCTCAGTCGTGACATTCTTTGTCTTGTACAGCTTTTTTATATTCTTACATTCTAATATTTTCATTTCTTTCCTCCTTTATATTGCCCATTCTACATCAGCAAAAAATTTTCTGCATTTATCTAATATGACAATATAGGCTGTAATCTTACATATTTGTAAGATTGGATTTTGACTTGAATATAAAAGAGAACTCACTACCTACATTAAGCTCGGATTTTACTTCTATTTCAATATTCAAAATTTCAGCTGCCTTTCCTACCATATACAATCCGAGACCGCTTGATTTTTCATTCATTCTACCGTTAAATCCCGAATACCCTCTGTCAAAGATTTTTCTGATATCCTTTGAAGGAATTCCTATTCCGGTATCTTTTATACTTAACTTTGCAAGTTCCTTATCATAGACTATACTTATACTGCCATGCTTTGTGTATTTGAGGGCATTTGAAATAATCTGCTCCAATATTATGGAAAGCCATTTTGCATCACTTACTACTCTTTCACCTGTTTTTATATATTCAAGTTTTATTTTCTTTTCAATAAAGATAAGTGAATACTTCTTTATAACACTGTTTAATACCTCATCCAGATCCACTTCATATATATCCATATCCGTGCTTCTGTCTTTCAGTTTTAAATAGTTCATAGCCATATTTGTGTATTCCTCGATATAAAACATCTGCTCTTTAAGCCTTTTGTCGGCTACAGCTTTATCCAAAATAAGATTGCAGACTGTAATAGGCGTTTTGATTTGATGTATCCAAAGTAGGAAGTACTCCTCCAAATCCTTTCTTTCATCAATTATCTTATTTCTGAGAGTATTATTTTCAATTTGAAGCCTTTCAATTTCCTCAGACATTTTTTCTCTCTTTACATAAGATATCCACTCTATGATAAGAAAAACAAACATGCAAAACAATATAAGCTCAAGACTTAAGATAAAATATTGCATATCAAAATTTGCAAATAAAAATACCCCTCCAAATATTAAACATACATATAGAAGGGTAATAAAAATACGATATTCACTTTTTAAAAAAGACCATAATCTGTCCATATCTACCTCACAAGATAATATCCCATACCTTTTTTAGTCTGTATAAATTCTTTATATCCGACATTATCAAGTTTCTTTCTAAGCCTTGTAATATTCACCGCCAAAGTATTGTCATCTATAAAATCATCACCCTGCCAGCAGTGATTCATAATGTCCTCTCTTCTTACTATCTGTCCTTTTGCATTAAACAGTGCCTCAAGTATAAGAAGCTCAGTCTTTGTAAGGTCTATATCAAAATTTTCACACAAGAGCTTCGCTCTTGAAGTATCCAGACTTATTCCTTCAAATGTCAATTTATCGACCTGCATTGTATATTCATAAGTCCGTCTTAAGATTGCCTGTATTTTTACTCTGGTCAAATTGATATCAATAGGCTTTGTAATATAGTCATCGGCTCCAAATTGCATTGCGGATACAATATCCATCGAATTATTGTGAGAAGAGATGAAAATTATAGGTACATTTGAACTTTCTCTGATTTTCTGAGTCCAGTAAAATCCGTTGTAGTATGGCAGAGTGATATCCATAAGTACAAGATCCGACTTAAACTCTTCAACCTCTTTTGCCACATTATTAAAGTCTTTCACAGACATTGTTTCATATCCCCACGCTCTGAGTTCATCTCCCAAAAGCTCCACTATATTTTCATCATCTTCCACAATAAATATCTTCATTAAATTAAACCGATTCTTCCTCTGCCAAAAGATTTTCTATAAATTCATACACTTCTTCTCTGCCCTGCTTAGTCTGTGATGAAAAAGGTATAAGCACGCTGTTCTTAGGTAATCCAAGTCCTTCTCTCACCGTCTTAACACATTTAGCTACCTGACTTCTTTTTAGCTTATCAAGCTTCGTAGCTATAATTACAGGCTGATATCCGTTATATACAATCCAGTCATACATCTGCTTATCATTTTTACCCGGCTCATGCCTTATATCGATCAGCAAGAATATACATCTGATTTGCTTTGAAGTATGTAGGTACTTTTCTATCATCTTGCCCCATTTTTCCTTCGTGGCAAGGTTTGCATTGGCATAACCGTACCCGGGCAGATCAACAAAGTATAGATTATCATTTACTTTATAATAATTTATGGTCTGTGTCTTTCCCGGCTGACTTGATGTTCTTGCCAAAGATTTCCTGTTCATAAGAGAATTTATCAATGATGATTTTCCTACATTTGACTTGCCGGCAAAGACTATTTCCGGATCTGTATTTTCAGGAAATGTACTGGTAATACCGCATACCGTCTCCAGCTCCGCTTTTTTTATTATCATAAGTACCTCATTTATATTCTTTTATTATTACATCAAAATTTTAATCTGTCAGCGCCACCTTTAGGACTTCTTTTATATCCTTGACATATACGATTTCCAAACCTTCTGTGATTTCTGCCGACAATTCTGATACATCCACTTCGTTTTCCTTTGGAACACATACTGTCTTTACTCCCGCAAGCTTGGCAGCCAGGAGCTTTTCTTTTAAACCGCCTATAGGAAGCACCTTGCCCCTTAGGGTTATCTCTCCTGTCATAGCCACATCGGCTCTCACTCTTTTTCCCGTGATGGCTGAAATGATTGCGGTGGTCATTGTCACACCTGCGCTTGGACCGTCCTTCGGTACGGCACCCTCCGGTATATGTAAATGTATATCGTTCCTTTCAAAGAATCCGTCTTCTATATCATATTCCTTCGCCATGCTTCTTACAAGGCTCTTTGAGATTCCGGCACTCTCCTTCATTACATCGCCCATATTTCCTGTAAGTGTAAGTACTCCTTTTCCGGGCATTATATTTACCTCAATACTTAAAGTATCTCCGCCTACACTTGTCCACGCAAGTCCTGTAACCATTCCGACCTGTGGCTCTTTTTCAACCTCATCATGCCTTACCTTTTCTTTTCCGAGGTATTTTCCGATGTTTTTTTCCGTTATTTTAAAAGTCTTTTTTCCTTCAAGTGATTCTCTGGCACATTTTCTGCAGATATCCCCAATCCTTCTTGAAAGGTTTCTGACTCCAGACTCTCTTGTGTAGTTGTGGATTATCTTCTTTATAGCCTTATCACTGAAATGAATTCCCTTATCCTTCATACCGTTTGCTTCCACTTCCTTCGGAACAAGGTAACTCTTGGCAATATGATATTTTTCATTTTCAGTATATGAGCTGATTTCAATTATATCCATTCTGTCAAGAAGCGGTCTCGGAATTGTATCCAGAGTATTTGCTGTGGCTATAAATAAAACCTTAGACAAATCAAGCGGTATTTCCAGATACCTGTCTCTAAAGGTCTTATTTTGTTCTCCGTCAAGCACCTCCAAAAGTGCTGCCGATACATCACCCTTATAGTCTTTTGAGCTTTTATCTATCTCATCCAACAAAAGCAGTGGATTTGCAACTTTGGCATGCTTTATAGCTTCGACAATTCTTCCCGGCATAGCGCCTACATAGGTTCTTCTATGTCCTCTGATCTCGGCCTCATCTCCAACTCCGCCAAGGCTTATTCTTACATACTTTCTTCCAAGTGCCTTTGCAACACTCTTTGCAATTGAAGTCTTACCTGTTCCCGGCGGGCCTACAAGACAGAGTATTGGTGAATTTCCTGTAGGGTTTAATATTCTTACAGAGAGATATTCAAGTATTCTGTCCTTTACTTTTTCAAGTCCGTAATGATCCTCATCCAGAATCTTTTTGGCACGTATTATATCATTAAAATCTTCACTGTATACACGGAAAGGCATTTCAAAAATAGTGTCCAGATATGTTCTGATCACATTTCCCTCGGCACCGTTACTGCCGGCTGTATTAAGTCTGAAAATATCCTTTTTTAACTTCTCTTTATATTCATCAGCAAGCGCCAAGTTTTTAAGTTTCTCTTCGTACTCGTCAGAAACCGTCTCATAGCCGCTGTTTTTTGCCATTTCATTTTGGATTACCTTCAAATGCTCTCTGAGAATATAATCTCTTTGGTTCTTTGAAATATCCTTGTCTACTTCCGATTTTATTTTTTCCGCAATTTCTTTCCTGTCTATAGCCTCGCTCATAATCTCCATAAGCAACATAGACTCTTCAACCGGTGTCTTTGCGGCATTTATAATCTTTTTCTTCTCATAATCAAGGTTTAGAGCAAGTCTTAATCTGTCCAAAAGTTCAGGAAGGTTATCAATGGCAAGCAATTCGTTTAAAATATGTTTTTTAAATCTCTCATTTACATCGCTATAACCTCTCATTATCAGCTGTAGACTGTTTAACATTCTGTCAAAGCCTTCATCTGACTGTATGTACTCTTCTACTTCCGCCTCATATTCATTTTCGGCATAATTATTTAGAGAAATCAGCTTACCTCGTCTTAAGGCTCTTACTACAACTTCTATTACACCGTTATCTTTATTTTTTACACTCTCAACCTTGGCAATTACACCGTTAGTCTCGGTATATGCACTGTCTTTTCTCTCCTCTTCATTGTCCGCTTTGTATCTTAAAATGAAAAGTTCTTCATCATTTTCATAAGCATCCAGCTGTGCCTTTATTATATTGCTGTCTGCGGATGAAAACCCTATCACCTCTCCCGGAAAGATGATTTGGTTCCTTATCAATATTGTTTTTAATTTATTCATTTACTCCCTAATATAATACCCCCGGTTGTTATCCGAGGGTAAAATTAAATTTAAGCACTTTCGCTGTTTTCATTTGTTTCTTTTCTCTTTTTTGCTCTTACAGATTTATCTCTGTACACAATATCAGGTTCTCCACCGTCAATTGTTTCTTTTGTAATAGTACAAATACCTATATTCGGATCTGAAGGTATTTCATACATCATATCCGTCATCACACCCTCAAGTATGGATCTTAGACCTCTGGCACCGATTTTTCTCTCAAGTGCAAGATTAGCCACTTCTTCAACCGCAGATTGATCAAACTCAAGCTTAACGTCATCAAGCTCAAAAAGTTTTTGATACTGCTTAGTAATAGCGTTCTTAGGCTTTGTCATTATCTGTACAAGAGCATCCTTATCAAGCATATCAAGTGATACCGTTACAGGTACACGACCTATAAACTCAGGTATAAGACCGAACTTGGTCAAGTCTCCCGGAAGTACCATCTTGAAAAGCTCGTCTATAGACTTTGAGTTCTTTTCCACAACATCTGAATTAAATCCTATGCTGCCCTTTGAAAGTCTGTTCTCAACTATTTTCTCAAGTCCGTCAAATGCACCGCCACATATGAACAGTATATTTGTAGTATCTATCTGGATAAGTTCCTGTTGAGGATGCTTTCTTCCTCCCTGTGGCGGTACCGAAGCAACACTGCCTTCCAGAATTTTCAGTAAAGCCTGCTGCACACCCTCACCCGATACATCTCTGGTGATAGATACATTCTCAGACTTCTTTGTTATTTTATCTATCTCATCTATATAAATGATTCCATATTCAGCTCTCTTGACATCACCGTCAGCCGCCTGAATAAGTTTAAGAAGAATATTTTCAACATCTTCTCCGACGTATCCGGCTTCTGTAAGTGTAGTAGCATCTGCTATTGCAAAAGGTACATTTAAAATCTTTGCAAGAGTCTGTGCCAAATATGTTTTACCTGAACCTGTAGGTCCAAGCATAAGTATATTACTCTTTTGAATCTCAACTTCCGAGCTTTTCTTTGATTTAATTCTCTTATAATGATTGTATACCGCTACAGACAATACCTTCTTTGCATCATCCTGTCCGATTACATAATCATCAAGGAAATTTTTGATTTCCTTAGGTTTTAAAAGATTTATTTCATTTGAAGCATCATAGTAGTCAGATACTCCGTCAAGCTCCTCTTCAAGTATTTCAGAACATAATTCTATACATTCATCACAAATATATACTCCGTTCGGACCTGAAAGAAGTCGTCTAACCTGATCGGATGTTTTTCCACAAAATGAGCAACATATTTTGTCCTTATTGGCCATGATACCTCCTTAGTGGTGTTCTATAACCTTATCTATGATTCCATAAGAAAGGGCTTCTTCGGCAGACATATAATTGTCTCTTTCAGTATCTCTTTCTATGACCTCTATCGGCTGATTTGTATTCTCCGCCAATATTTTATTTAATTTCTGTTTTGTCTTTAATATTTGTTCCGCAACTATCTTTATATCGCTGGCCTGTCCCTGCGCACCGCCTGAAGGCTGGTGAATCATTATCTCGGCATTAGGAAGGGCATATCTTTTACCCTTTGTACCGCCTGCCAAAAGGAATGCACCCATACTTGCAGCCATACCCATACATATGGTTGATACATCACATTTTACATATTGCATTGTATCATATATAGCCATACCTGCCACAACACTTCCGCCCGGGCTGTTTATATAAAGATTGATATCCTTTGTAGGATCTTCCGATTCAAGGAAAAGAATCTGTGCAACTACAAGACTTGCAGTAACATCATTCACCTCTTCTCCCAAGAAAATTATTCTATCCTTTAAAAGTCTTGAGTATATATCAAAAGCTCTCTCGCCTCTGCTTGTAGACTCAATGACTGTAGGTACTAAACTCATAACTCTCCTATCTTTAAGGATTTTTTTAAATCCTTTAATACTCCAATAAGCCAGCCTTATGGCTGACTTATTTTTAAATTGGTTTATACTAATTTAGCATTTTCTACTAAAAAGTCAATAGCTTTTTGAACTGCAAGATCATCAGTCATCTGCTTTCTCTCGTTCTCACCAAAGAATCCTTTAATCTTTTCCAAGTCCATCTTATAAGAATCTGCTATCTTCTGAAGCTCTTCATCTATCTCAGCCTCGCTTACGGTAATATTCTCAGCCTTTGCAACTTCCTCAAGTACAAGTCTTGTCTTGATCTGCTTTAATGCCTGAGGCTTGAACTGATTGTTTAAATCGGCCTTTGTCATACCTGTGATCTGAAGGTACTGATCAAGTGTAATACCCTGGCTCTCCATTCTTCTGCCATAGTCTGCCACAAGTCCTTCAACCTGTGCCTCAACCATAGGCTCAGGAATGTCCATAGTGGAAGTCTCAATCAACTTGTCCACAACAGCATTCTCGTTCTCTGTAGCCGCTCTCTTTGCCTTAGCCTCTGAAAGCTGCTTCTTTAAATCTTCCTTGTACTCAGCCATTGTATCAAACTCGCTGATCTCGCTTGCGAAATCATCATCAAGCTCTGGAAGCTCTTTCTTCTTAATTTCCTTTACGGTACAAGCAAATACTGCAGCCTTACCTGCAAGGTCCTTCATCTGATAGTTCTCAGGGAAAGTTATATTTACATCAAAAGCCTCTCCGACATTATGTCCGATAATCTGATCTTCAAATCCCGGAATAAATGCACCTGAACCGATAACAAGAGGATAATCCTCTCCCTTACCGCCGTCAAAAGGAACTCCGTCAATGCTTCCCTCGAAATCAAGTGAAATATTGTCTCCGCTTTCTACAGCTCTTCCCTCAACAGTGATAAGTCTTGCATTCTTCTCCTGCTCGCTCTTTAATGCACTTGCTATATCATCGTCATTAACAACTTCGTCAGCCTTCTTTACTTCGATGCCCTTGTACTCACCGAGAGTTACTGCAGGCTTAACTGCAACCAATGCCTCGTATACGAAATCTTCGCCTTTTTTAGCATTCTTAATCTCTATCTGTGGTCTTGAAACGATCTCAAGCTCACTGTCTCTTACTGCGCTTGGATATGTTGCGTCAAGCATAAAGTCTATAGCATCAGGAATCAAATTCTCAGAACCGTACATCTTCTCAAAAACTTCCTGTGTAACATGTCCTTTTCTAAATCCCGGAACATTGAATTTATTTTTATTTCTCTTAAAGGAATCAGCTATAGCCTTATCAAATTCTTTAGCTTCTACTGTGACTGTAAGCTTTGCCATATTTTTTTCTAATTTTTGTACTTCTACGCTCATTAAAGTTTCTCCTTGTTTCATAAATGCCTAAAGAGGCATATCTAATTAACCATTATATCATAAAGATAAATCTCATACAACAGTCATTAAAAAGTTTTAGAATTAAAATAACTTAAATTTACTTATCACATGTGACTACCAGGCAGCCTCTTGCATAATCACTCTCCTTGTAAAGACTTAAAGGCATCACAAGAATATCCTCCACCTTGCTGCCATATTCCTTTACATAGCGCTCTCTATCCTCAGGTGAATAATCATATATACCTGCCGAGTAAATACGTCCGCTCTGCAAATCCACTTCAAACTGTAAATTTTCTGTCTTTATATTTATATTTTTTCCTGCAGCGCCTACCGCCGTAGTTTCAAAAACACCCTCAAAGCTATGTTTACCGGCATCAAGCGCTACAACCTTTTCCAGACTCTCACCGGTAGTTGTATCAAAATGTGAAATATCATTTCCGTCAATCTTTAAATCTTTTCCATACAGATATACAATGGCTCTGTCTCTATTCTCATTATTAAATTCATTAGCCTTTGCCTGTCTCTTTTTATTAAAGCTCATCATAATAACAAAGAGCACCGCCCAAACTACCACTACAATTGCAACAATTAAAAATGTATTATTCATAATTCCTCCAAAAAATTCCTACACTTTATATATTAAAGGCACGAATATTATAACAAATATAGCTTAAGTCTACAATATTTCTATGTCTGTTATATTTAAATATTTTCTTTAATTAATACAAAAAATTATGTATACTGATTTTGAACCGGAACAGGCTTATAATTTAAGCATAAGTCAATTTATTAAGCAGAATAAATTTATAATACGAAGGAGTACTATGGAAAATATAGAGATAGAAAGAAAATTTCTTGTAAAGGAGATCCCCGATAAACTTGACACCTTTGAAAGAATAGATATGACTCAAGGGTATTTAAATACAAATCCCGTAGTCAGGATAAGAAAAGAAAATGATGATTATGTTCTTACTTATAAAGGAAGCGGATTGCTGTCACGCAGCGAATATAATCTTCCGCTCAATGAAGAATCTTTTAATCATCTGATTAAAAAATGTGACGGTATAATTATCTCAAAAAGCAGATATAAAATTCCGCTAAAAAACAATCATCTTATAGCGGAGCTTGATATATTTAAAGGTGACCTTGACAGCCTCAAACTTGTAGAGGTGGAGTTTAACTCTGTAGAAGAAGCCGATAATTTCACCCCGCCTGAATGGTTCGGAGAAGATGTTACAACAGACGGCAGATACCACAACTCATATATATCCAAGTACGGATTACTTAAGTGGAGATACTAAAAAAAGGAAAAGAAGGCTTTATACAACTCCTAAAGCCTTCTTTTTACATTATCTTGCAGCCATATAGATATTGTACATATCATTATAATCAAGTGATTTAAAACTTCCTATACTTCTTGATTTCTTATAGGAACAGTTTATTGCCAAGTCCTCACAGTCTTTTTCACTTACCTCTCTGTTAAGAAGCTCATGTAAACTTACAGGCATTCCGACAGATTTGAAAAACTCAACAGTCTTTTCAATACCTATATCAGCCGCCTTTTTATCATCAGTCTCAACTACTCCATATACCTTTCTTGCAAAATTTGCAAATCGCTCTATATTTTCATTCTTTACATAGTTTGCCCAAGAAGCAAAAATTGCACTAAGTGTAGCACCATGTGTTGAATCATAAAGTGATGATATAGCCATCCCAAGCTGATGGCATGACCAGTCACCGTCTCTTGGAGTGTCACCTTTTGCTCCAAGACCTGTAAGTCCTATATGTGATACACTTCCGCACCACATAACTTCACTCATAGCTTCATAGTCGGTTGGATTTTTTACAGCCTTCGGTCCAAATTTTATAATATCTCTAAAGAGTCCCTCAGCCATCTCATCAGTCAAATGGTTTCCCAGAATATTAGTAAAATATCTCTCAGATGTGTGCATAAAGATATCTGCCGCACCGGCACCTATCTGATACTTAGGCAAAGAATATGTAAGTTCGGGATCCATTATAGCAAACCTACATCTGCTAAAGTCTGTGTTAATTCCTTTCTTTATATGGCTTCCGGTTACATCATCGGTAAGTACGGCTGAGTCACTGGTCTCGGAACCCGCTGCGGCAATAGTCAAAACGGTACCTATCGGAAGAGATTTTTCCACCTTCTTTCTTTGAAAGAAAAACTCTTCTATATCGGTATCCGGATTTGCCACACCGATTGCAACAAACTTTACGGTATCTATTACACTTCCGCCACCTACCGCCAGTACAAACTCGGCTCCGAACTTGACAGCCTCCTTTGTCATCTCCTTTGCTTTACTTAAAAGCGGATTCGGCACCACACCTCCAAGTAATAGTACATCTATACCTTCAGACTTTATCTTTTCTTCTACCAAATCAAGCAGGCCGCTTTTCTTTGCACTGTTTCCGCCAAAGATAACTGCAACCTTCTTTACTCCGAACTCTTTTATTAAATTTCCTATGTCATTCCTTGTTCCTGCTCCGAAAACAATCCTTGTAGGTGAATAATAATTAAACTTTTGCATATACTACCTCACTTTTCATTTATTCTATTTATCAAGTCCATATAGTCCTTGCAGTATTTTTCATAAAGGGGCTCCAAGATTTTCTTGAAATTTGCTCTATCCTCGCCTGATAAAGTATTTATCTCTATACCTTTATCGACAAGTTCCTTCTCATATATCTTTTCCTGTTTTGCCCAGATTTCTCTCTCATAAATACTGCTCTCTACTGCAGCCTCTTTTATAATTGCCCTGTCTTCTTCTGAAAGTTTACTCCATGTCACATCAGAGCAAAGTTGCATTTCCGGAACTCTGGTATGCTCATCCTTTGTGTAATATTTCGCATATTGATAATGCATTGCCGATATATAAGACGGAATATTATTCTCCGCACCGTCTATCACACCTCTTTCAAGAGAAGCGTAAACCAGACTGTACTCCTGTGCCACCGGCTCAGCTCCCAAAGCTCTAATCATATCCTTCATAAGGTCTGATTGCTGCACTCTGATTTTCAATCCCGACAGATCCGATATATCTTCTATCGGTCTTACATTGTTATAGAAGTTTCTCGCACCGGCAGTATAAAATGATAAAGGCTCAATGCCGGAACCCTCAAACTGTGCAAGGATTTCATCGCCTATCTCGCTGTAAAGTACATTCCACATATGCTCCTCATCCCTGTATAAATAAGGCATCTGCAAAACGTTCAAAACCTCAATATCGTTTGAGAGCGGTGAAATAGATGCTCTGGTAAAATCAATTCCTCCAAACTTCAGCTGTTTTATAACACTCAGCTCGTCTCCAAGCTTTCCGTCATATACTACTTCTATTACTATTCTCCCCTTGCTCTTTTCCTCTACAAGTCTTGCAAATTCAAATGCTCCCAGTGTAGTCGGATAATCCTTCGGGTGGTTTTCCGCATATGTAAAAACATACTCGGTAGCCGGATTTTTTCTCACGCATGAAGTATTAATAATCATAACGAAAATGATAAAAAACCATATCAGTTTTCTCTTCATCTTTTTATTTTTCCCAAAATATCATTAAATATTTTTTTGTAATCTTTACCTACAATTCTCTTTGTCAGAATATATCCGTTTGTATTGTCGGTGAAAATTATAAGCATACCCGGAAATCTCTTTCCGGCTTTGACTCTACTCCAGTCAATATACTCGTGCTTTTCCTCCACCTCTACGGTTATTCCTTTTTCACCAATTTCAAGTGTCAGTTCCTTAAGAGTATTTACATTCCCTCTCGCCCTGTTATACATCATAAAAGGTTGAAAGAGCACGAAGAAAAGTACGGCAAATACAAGTATTGCTCTGAGAAAATTATTGGCTTCATGCCATCTTGAAATTATAAGCGCAAGCATTGCAAAAGTAAAAATAATATTCACGATTCCCGCAAGTGAAGAATATAGAAAAAAGAAAGACAGCTTAAACAACTCAAAAGCTGTATTCTTGTAGTGAAATTTGTAATTCATAGGGCCTCCATGTATTAGTGTTGTATAACTATTCTATATCAAAAATATCCGGTTGGCAAATAGCGTTTCTCACGCAAAAAGACGGGTTGAATTTCAACCCGTCCCTGATGTCAAAGCCTTTTCTATTACTTTTTTGTTATTACTTAGCAGCCTTATTCTGGTTTACCAAGATATTTGTTGTTCCTGCATCCTTGCCTGCATTGAACTGATCCCAAAGAAGATCCATTGAAAGCTGAACGCCCTTGCCCTGGCTTAACTTATCATCTTTATCTGTTCTGTTCTCTGTTGTACCTGTTGTGTAAACACCCTTTGCATCAGGATCCATAGCTACACCAACGAAAATATCAAGTCTTTGATCTGTAGCAGGTGCACACTTAATAATATTGTTCTGTAAAGCCTGCTTTAAGTCTACATCATCAAGAGCTGACAATCTAACAAAGTCAACACCGCCAACTGTGAAGAATCTGTCATCATTAGGTACTTCGCTTGCTACAGCCTTAGCAAGTTTGAATGTATCTTCATTTCCTGTATTCTTAGGATTGTACTGCTCTCTGTGAATATATACGGCAACACCGATCATATCCTCAAGATTTCCCATATCTTTCTTATCAAGTGTCTTTGCCTCAAACTTAATATTGCTGAGCTTTGCTGCGATATCACCGACATTTACGATATCTGAACGGAATACCTGTGCATATCCCGGATACATATTGTCAACTGTTATCTGAATCTTACCGCTTGCGTCTGTAACCGCCTTATTGTAAGGGCCTACCTTCTTTGATAATCCCTCTTTATCTACAAGCTCTGCATTGAAATCAACACTGTTGTATCCCTTTGCTCTGTCTTTGTAAGCATCAACTGTTCCCGGTGCCGCAATACTGTTGTAATCCTTAGGACCTCTTAAGAAGAACTGATCTCCAACGAATCCTGACTCATCTATACCGTCTACGATTGACCATCCTGCACCCTTCATTGTCTCATCTGAGTACTGTCCGTATAATCCGAGGTCAACGAATCTTACACCGAAATCTCCGGTTGTTGCCTTAGTTGTTACGTTTAATGAATCTGTCCAATACGCATAACCTGTTCCTGCCAATACCAATCCTAATGCTACTATTCCACCAACTAATGTGTTTCTTCTTGATTTTCTCATCTTTTCCTCCTAAAAATCGGATATTAAATTGTGAATCATGATTTCAACTTTTGAAAAACGGATGTTTTCTCGTTTTTCACTTATGCTCTAATTGTATAGCATTTGTTACATTAATAAAATGTACTCAAGTCATAATTTGAACTACCACTAAAGTAGTATATGAATAATCAAGTCTAAACTTTACTCTCAAAGAAGTATATATAATCCTTTGAAAGGATATATATCTTACCGTCCTTAGGCAGCTCTTTTTCACCTTCAATATAAAGTACAGGCTCTCTGATTTCATCTGCCAATTCTATCAGATCTGTAATACTTTTTACTCTTATTTCAGACTTTTGCGAAATATCGGGCAGATTTTCAATACAAACCATTCTGCTGCCGTACTTTCTCATCAACTCTGAAAGTTTCTTTTGTTCAAGTTCTTTTCCCTCCATATTTGCAGTAAAGAATCTTACAAATACAAGAATACCGGCAGCTACAAAAAGTAATAATATAAATATCGCATAAGAACTGAAAGCAGGCATAACATTAACAAGATTTGATTCTTTAATATCACCGCTGTCCTCCACCGGCTCGGCCTTTCTTATTTCATAGAACTTATCATTGTTTATAGGTATATCAATTCTGTATGAAAACGGCTTTTCCTCTCCGTCCACAATATACTTTCCGCTAAGCTCAACGTAGAAATCCTTTCCAGTTTCTCCGCCAAGTGCATTTTCTATCTCCTGTGCATAATTTCTGTATGCCGCTCTGTCTATACTCAGACTTTCATTTATTGAGGAGCTGCTTGTAACACTCTCAATAACCCTGCCCTCAATAATAGGATATATTTTTTCATACACCGGAACCTTCTCTTCATCTTTTCCTGTTTGATACCCTTCAAGTACAGCCCGTATAATATAATCTCCGGATATGCTTAAAGCATTTGTCATAGCAAGTTCCGATTTAAAATCAATATTTATAAAATCTGTAATTGCACTTGGATATACTCTTCCTTCTTCCAGAAATTCTTCTTCAAAAACATTGTTTTCTTTCAGATGTACCCTATAAGAGGCACCTGTTGTTATGTTATAGGAATTTACAACCACTTCCTCTGTTCGGGTATGTGGTCTTATATTTATAAATAAGAGTATCGCACTTACAAGACACAATATACCGCCTAAAACATATAGAAAAAATCTTGTATTTTTTGTCAGCTTAAAATCATCTTTTTTATCCTGCTCCAAGGTATGTACATCTTTTGTCTTTTTCCTGTTATCTTTTATGATTTTCTTCATCAGTTGTCTATAACTCCCTCCGGAATTTTATCCTGTCCTTTCAGTATCAATGTCGGCAAACCGATCTTAGGTACAACTTTTATCACTATACCCTTTATATCATTCGGTTGTACTTTCTCTTCATCGATGGCATTATTATTATCCCCCTTAGTCTCAAAACTCAAATTTCCCGCTTCATCTTTTAAAACTTCTTTAATTCTGTGGGTTATTATGATATTACCCCGCTTAAAGTTTATAATATCTCCTTTTGAAAGCTCATATATCTCGTCTTCATTTGATATTTTATGTACCAACACCACATCTCCCGGCATTATTAGAGGTTCCATACTTCCTGTAAGTATTACGGAAGGATATACCGGAAATACTCCCACGCAAAACCAGGTAAAAGCTGTTGCTGCTAAAAGTGAAATCAGATACATCACATCGCTTTTTTTATCTTCACTTCTCTTTCTTACAGTTGCAAAAACATGGTCCGATATAAACATGGCATAGACAATCGGAAAAGCGATTCCTATGGCTCCGTCAAGAAGCCACGACAATTCAGGCAATACAGGAAAGCATTTTTCAAAAATCTGTATTATCCCGATATACACTACACTTGACAGCACACCTCCATAGAATACAAATACCGACATAAGAATGTTCTTTGCCGCTATCGGCAATAAAATCTGTGTACTGTATATAAACAATTCTTTAAACTCTTTTATGGCCAAAAGATTTCCAAAATTGATTTCAACAAGACACATTATTATTGTTATTAAAAATATAGCCGTTCTCTTATATTTTAAAGTTTTACATGCCGATGCAAAAGAGTAATACCTTATCATCTCCTTTGCCGTAATTGCAGGTATTATCGTTAATGCATTTACAAATATTCCCGGAATCGATGTATCATAGGGGCTGGCTCCCAGCTTTTTCATAAATACCGCCGGCACAAATTTCAGTGCTATAAATATTATTCCCCCTGATAAACCGTATCCTACAAGGTATCTGCTTGCAGGATTTTTTACCGGTATATAAAGCCATGGTAAAATAAAAAGCATAATGCCTATCAGTATGCACCAATATAAAGACACAATAAAAGGCATCTCTAAGGTCTTTACTTTAATATATGGTAAGGCCGGAATTATTACACATAGTAAAAGTATACTTGCATAAATAATATATCTTTTTTCAAGGCTTATCTTTTTCATATCATTTGGATTCAATAATGTTCTCAGACTTATCTTCACCTAAAGATTTCTCGGGTTCCTGTGTAATTTCTTTAGACTTTTTAGGTCTTATAACGAGGTCCCTTTGATCAGGTTTGATATTATCTCTTTGTTCGGATTTTTTAACCGTATCTTCATTCTCCTCTTTTGAAATCGCCCCCTCATCCGCCTTGCTTTCTTTTTGAACCGCTTCTTCTTTTACTTCTATTTGTGCTTCATAAGCAAAGGCAACATTGGCCTTTACCTTCAGCTCATCCTTCCAGTATGCCCATGAAGTCAAGCAGAATATTAAAGCCATTGCCGATGCGGCTATACATAAACAAATTCTTTTTTTCATATTCCTCTCCTATTTACCGTCGTCCTGCACTTTAGATCCTCCCTGAAATACATCAAAAGGTATCTCACAGGAATATGTCACCACTACGCCGTTTCCTACTGAAGCTACAAGGTTTCCTTCATTAAAATCAAGATCAAGGCTTTCCTGCATTTTCTCACTGTTTATAATGAAACTTACCGGCAGTTCAAGTATTTTTTCCACGCTTTCCGCCTTGAGTTTCAGATAAATCTGTCCGCTAAACTCATCTTTTCCTTCTTCACTCAAGGTCTTATATACTTCAAACTGTAGAGGTTGCATAAAAGCAGCCTCATCTTCTCCAAGAGAATATGCCGCTCCTTCATATGCAAGCACAGCCTTATCCGCTCTCAGCTCCAAGTCCTCTCCTGTCTTTGTCATATCAAGCTTTGTATAATTTAATTTATTTACGGTACTTCCTTGTGAGGTTGTAAGAGGAAAATCCAATTTCAAGAGCTTTCCCTCAAGTAATGAATTCACAGGCAAACCCTCAGTAAATGTAATCTCAACTTCCTTATCTGTTGTACTGAACTCGGCATCTATCAAAGTTTCATTATTTCCGCTTTCATCAGTCAGATACACCGAATACTTCTCATCGGAATTTCCGGCAAATAATATATCCATAACTCCGCTCGTCATCTTCATTTCTGCCGATAAAGCGGAATGCCAGCTTGAATAAGCTCCGCCTATTGCCGCCAATCCGAAAAATAAAATCAAAAAAACAAACGGTTTCTTTAAAAACTTTCTATTACTGTGCATAACTCTCCTATCCTATATATGATTTTTATAAATTATGGCTTGTTTCAGCCAAATTAAATGCCAGTTCAAATTTTTCAATATTTCGTTCAACAAATACCAATACTTCCGTTCTGCTGTACATATCAAGCTTACCGAATATATTTGAAATATGTTTCTTTACAGTACCTTCAGATACAAACAAGTCCTCTGCAATTTTTGCATTTGTATAGCCCTCTCTTAAAAGCAGTGCGACTTCCAGTTCTCTTTTTGTCAGAGCTTCTATCTTTTTTTCTTCTTCCGTAAAGCTCCCCATATTGTCAACCAGGTCTGAAGAATAGAACTTTCCTCCCCTGTCAACAACTTTAAGGCTATACATAATATCGTCTATAAACGCATCTTTTAATACATACGCGTCTATCCCGAGATTTTTTGCCTTTACAAAATCACTTTCACTTGAAGATGAAGTTATTACAAATGTCTTTATAGCTTTATCATGTCTTTGTACCCACTCCAAAAATTCAAATCCGCTCTCATTATGTAAATGCAAATCCACAAATGCCATATCTACCGGTTTATGCTCTACCAAATCGATGGCTTCACCGACAGTGCCCGCCTGCAAGGTTTCCTCCTCCGGCTTATGAAGTTTTATAATTGATTCCAGTCCCTGTCTTGCAATAGGGTGATCGTCTAAAACAAGTACCATATTCCGTCCTCCTGTTATCTCGGCAAACTAAGTTTAACTCTAACGCCTTTTTTATTGTCATATACCACACTCAAATATCCTTTTAATAAAACGGCTATATTTCGCATATTTCTCAATCCGTTACCTTCTGAGAAGTTTTTATCCTCTCTTGAAAAACCTGTTCCGTCATCTTCTATCAAAAGCTCTACAGTGTCTGATTGCATTTTTAATTCGATATTTATATTTTTTGACTTACCATGTTTTATAGCATTATTCACAGCCTCACATGCAACTCTGTATAGAGCTATCTTTTGCGCTATCTTTATATAATCCGCTTCTTCATCCAAATTTAAATTTATCTTTACATCATTAAGCCTTTCAAGTTCCTCCATATATGCATATAGCGCATGAATAAATGTATTTATATTATCCTTGAATCTTTTTCCGTAGATACTTTCTCTAAGCTCCGCCATCGTGCTCTCTACAGATTTTTTCAGTATATGTATGGACTCTATAATATCTTTTTTTTCTACATCCGCCTTCACCTTACTTTCCAATACCGCAAGATTACAGGTAATGCCGAAAAGTTTCTGTATTACAGTGTCATGTATTTCATTTGCAATACGATTTTGTTCCTCTACAGCTACATATCTTTCTATTTGGGCGTAGGTATCCAGATTATTGAATACCGTCTTTATCAACTGTAAGTAGAAATCCTTTCCGTCATCATGCAACTCCGATGCACGCCTTATCAAAATACCGCTTAGATAATCGGTCTCTCCTATTTTTATTAATTCATAAGTATTACCGGATGACTCTATTTTTAATATTTCTACATTCTCACCATTACCGGTGTATTCATCTTGAAACTTTACCTTTTCCGATATGTCATCATATACATCTTTTTCAATACCGCAGCTCTCTATAATCTCAGGAAAATCATCACGTTCAAATTTTACAAGCACAAATTCCCGATACAAATTGTTATTTCTAAGCAGCATTGACAGCTTTTCCATGATTTTTTTCGGATCCGTCATTGCAAAGAGTCCAAAGCTTTCACTCAACTCCGTCAACATTACAAAAGCATAGTTACTAAGTTCCTTTTCTTTAGTCAGCTCCGTATTCAAACTTTCAAGTTCTTCATTTTGCTTCCCTATGTATGCTACATAATAACGGATTATATAGAACTCGCACATAAGCATACCCATGCCCAAAATAATATTGATATCCTGATAAGACGAATTTTCTATACTCTTTCCGGCTATGGCACAAAATAAACACCAGATACAGGCAATAAATGTTACTATAATATTTCTGTCTAAAGCAACCATCAACAAAATGCAGTTTACTTCATACCATAAATACGGACTGTTGAACCCTCCGCTAAGAAATATAAATATCCCATAAGCAAATACTTCCAAAACGAACATAATCCTAAAGTGCATTCTGTTCTCACAGACCTTTTTATACAGCCAGCAACTTAATGCACATGAGACTGACATCCCCAAAAAAATAATCAGATTTATATTCTCTTTGTTATATACCGAAACCGAAATATAAAATACTGTTGATATTATAAAAGCTGCTATTCTCCACAATACGTTTATATTTATATATGTGGAGCATTCTTTTCCACCCATCTAAACCGTTCCCCTGCACAGCCCCTAAAGCCGTCTATTAAAATTTATTTAATTTATGATTTAAACTTTCTATTACTTTCTTATTATATATCACTATAAGATATATATCTAGTAAAACTTTTTTTAGTAATAGTCACATTTAGAAAAGTTTGTATTGAAATAAAAAAGAGCTCTGTGATTTTATAAAAATCACGGAACTCTTTACATTTTTATTCAGCGAATTTCTCCACGCTCAACCTTTCAATATCCACAGCATTCAGATATCTCTGTGTAAAGGTCTTAAATCCTTCCACATCCTTTTCATCAGCCATAATTTCGCTTCCGGTGTTTTTGTCAAAAATCTTCTTAGACAGGAACTCATCTAAGCTGTACTTATCCGCCCGGCTGACATATAATGCCAGCAATGCTATTCCCCATGCACCGCCTTCACTTGCGGTTTCAAGCACTTCTACAGGAGCATTGATTGCTGCAGAAAGATATCTTTGTCCGACTCCTTTGGTTTTAAATAATCCTCCATGCCCCATCATTTTCTTTATCTTTACATTCTCTTTCTCTGTTAAGATATCAAGCCCCACCTTAACTGCTGTAAGTGAACTGTATAAATGTGCTCTCATAAAGTTTGCCAGATTGAACTCACTCTTAGGGCTTCTTAAAAATAAAGGTCTTCCTTCATTTAGCTTCGTAATACCCTCTCCCGAAAAATATCCGAATGACATCAGATTACCACAGTCGGGGCTACCATTTAATGAATTTGTATAGAGTTTTTCAAACAGTTCTCCATCTGAAATATTTATACCGAAAAGCTTTGAAAATTCTCTAAATAAGCCAACCCAGGCATTCAAATCACTTGTACCGTTATTTGCATGTGACATAGCCACCGGATCTCCGGCCGGTGTAGTCACCATATCTATTTCCTCATAGTAATCATTAAGTTTCTTATCAAGTACAAGCATTGCAAACATACTTGTACCTGCAGACATATTTCCTGTACCTTTTTTAATAGAGTTGGTTGCTACCATTCCGGTACCCGCATCACCCTCAGGTGGACAAAGTATACTTCCCTCTTGTAAGTCCCCGTCTTTATCTAAAAGACTTGCACCCGACTTTGATAGTACTCCGGCTCTTTGTCCTGCAACCATTACCTTTGGCAATATCTCTCTTATCTTCCACGGAAATTTGTACTCTGCAATCTTTTCTTCAAATATATTAAGCATTGATGCATCATAATCCATAGCAACAGAATCTATAGGGAATATTCCGGAAGCATCGCCTATACCTATATTCTTTTCACCTGTAAGCAGGTAATGAATATATGATGACAATGTTGTAACAAAATCAAGTTTCTCAACATGCTCTTCTTTATCAATTATTCTCTGATACAGATGTGCTATTGTCCATCTGAGCGGAATATTGAACTTAAAGCTTTCACTTAAATCCTTTGCCGCTTCCCAAGTATTTGAATTTCTCCAAGTTTGAAAAGGAGCAAGCAGATTCATATCCTTATCAAACGCCATATATCCATGCATCATAGCACTGATACCCATGTATTTTATCTGCTTTAGAGTCACTCCATACTTTTCTTTTATATCCCTCTTTATACTCGCATAACAGCTTGAAAGTCCTGAAAGTATCTCATCAAGCGGATATGTCCAAATACCGTCTAAAAAGCTGTTTTCCCAATCATGGATCCCTGTTCCCAGTACTTCTCCGTTTTCATCAGTCAATACAGCCTTTATTCTTGTAGATCCAAATTCAATTCCTAAGAATATATCTCCTGTTTCTATTATCTTTTTTACTTCCATATTCCCCCTAGTTACCATAGTAGGCATTCTTACCATGCTTTCTCAAAAAATGCTTATCCTGTAAATATTTCGGCGCTTTCACAGCATTCGGATTTATACTTAGTGCAAATAAATTCATCTTCGCAACTTCTTCCATTACTACTGCATTATGTACCGCCGTATATGCATCCTTACCCCATGCAAAAGGACCATGGCTGTGACATATACATCCGGGTATATATACAGGATTGATATTTCTTTCTTTGAAAGTTTCCACTATCACCTTACCTGTGTTAAGCTCATAATCCTCATCCAACTCTTCTTTTGTAAGATGTCTTATACATGGAATATCACCATAGAAATAATCACATTGCGTAGTACCCATACAGGCAATATCCGCTCCTGCCTGTGCAAATCCCGTTGCATAGGGTGAATGTGTGTGTACAACTCCACCTATATCTTTAAAGTTTTGATACAGTATAAGATGTGTCTTTGTATCGGATGAAGGATTATATCTTCCTTCTATACGGTTGCCGTCAAGGTCCATTACCACCATATCATCAGGTGTAAGTTTGTCATACTCTATTCCGCTGGGCTTTATTACAAAGTATTTTCCGCTTTCATCAATACCCGATACATTTCCCCATGTAAATGTCACCAGACCATATTTCGGCAAAAGCATATTTGCCTCATATACCTCTTTTTTCAGTTTTTCTAACATATTCCTCCTGATATAAATAGATTTTACGAATTGCTATATTAAGTATTTTAGCTTTTAAAATGTTTATTAGCAATAATTAATACTTTAATTTTGCTCTTTTCATTTCTTATTCTCAATTCTTTATCTATTATCTCCAATTTTAGAAATATAATTCCTACATTTTGCCGATTGATTTATCTTAAGAATTCTGTCATAATACTTACATAAATTCTAATATTTTAGGATTGTTACTGAGACGCAGGCAAGACCGAATTTACCATAGTTCTATGGTTTATTTGGTTTTTTTTATTGCTTTATGGTGGTGCGATGATCATTGAAAAAATTATAAATAATAATATTGTCTTAACCCATGACCATAAAAACAAGGAAATTATTGCCATGGGTAAGGGTATAGGCTTCGGCAGAAAAAAAGGGGATTCTCTATCG
Organism: Lachnoanaerobaculum sp. MSX33; assembly: GCF_000512995.1. Lineage (NCBI taxonomy): Bacteria > Bacillati > Bacillota > Clostridia > Lachnospirales > Lachnospiraceae > Lachnoanaerobaculum > Lachnoanaerobaculum sp. MSX33. Next base: position 48,450 of record NZ_AZXX01000061.1, read on the forward strand.
GAGTCTGAAATAGAAAAGGTATTTCGTATCAAGGAAAATGAAATGCTTCTTAAGTTTCAGGATATGATTGCGGATATCCCTATTGAAAGGATAACTCTTACAGATGATGTCATTTCATATGCAATCAATGTGGAAAAGCTTAAGCTCAGCCAAAGCATTTATCTTACTCTGGTTGACCATGTGAATTTTGCCATTGAACGATTTAAAGAAGGCATGACTCCCGAGAATGCTCTTATGTGGGAAATCAAGAGATTTTATCCTCAGGAATATGCCCTTGGACTCTATACACTCAGACTCATAGATGATAGAATAGGACTTTCCCTTCCGGATTCGGAGGCAGGCTTTATTGCACTTCATTTTGTCAATGCGCAGTACAGCACTCATATGAAGGAGACTTTAAGTCTTCCACATCTTATGAGGGATATAATGGACATTGTAAAGAGTGAATTGAACGTGGAGCTGAATGAAAACTCTATCCACTATGAAAGATTTGTTACTCATGTAAAATTTCTTATTCAAAGACTTTACAGAAATGAGATGCTACATGACGACGATACAATTTTTGAGGATATGATGAAAGAAAAGTATCCCGAAGAATTCGAATGCGGAAAAAGGATTGCAGAATATATAGAGGTTGAAACCCGTTCAAAGATAACAAGAATGGAAATGACCTACTTGGCAATTCATATAAAAAGAGTAACTATGGCAGAGGAGTAAAATATGTTCGGTTTATTTAAGAAGAAGAAAAATACATTTTTCAGTCCTATGAGCGGAAAAAGTGTTTCTATAAAAGAGGTTCCTGATGAGACATTTTCATCAGAGATGCTTGGAAAGGGAGTTGCAATCGTTCCAAATGACGGTCTTGTAACCTCTCCTGCTGACGGTAAGGTAACTATGATTTTTGAAACCTTACACGCTGTCAGTATATTAGCCGATACAGGTGAGGAAATTCTCATCCATATCGGGCTTGATACCGTAAAGATGAACGGTGAAGGATTCTCTTCCTTTGTAAAAGCGGGGGATAGAGTTAAAGCAAAAGATCCGCTTATACAGGCAGATCTTGATAAAATAAAGTCAGCAGGATTTAATACTATAACCATAATGCTTGTTTGCAATACTCCGGATTTTAAATCGGTTGAAAGTATCACAGATATAGCTGTGACTAAGGATAGTGAAATATTGGTAGTAATACCAAAATAATAAATTTTCTCTTTGACCGGCCGGCAAAGGGATGAACTTAAACATTAAGGAGAAATTTTTATGAAGTATTTACAACGTCTTGGGAAGTCTTTGATGCTTCCTGTAGCCTGCCTTCCTGTGGCGGCGATTTTGATGGGTATCGGTTATTGGATCGATCCTACCGGTTGGGGTGGAAATAACATAATAGCAGCTTTCCTTTTAAAGGCAGGCGGTGCTATCATTGACAATATGGCTATCTTGTTTGCCATAGGTGTTGCTGTCGGTATGAGTGATGATGGTGACGGTGCCGCAGCACTTGCAGGACTTGTTTCATGGCTTGTTGTTACAACTCTTTTATCAAAGGGTTCAGTAGCTATGTTTACAGGTGTTGAGGCTGATGCCGTTCCTGCGGCTTTCGGTAAGACACAGACTCAGTTTATCGGAATTATTTGCGGTCTTATCGGTGCTGTTTGCTATAATAAGTTTAAAACAACAAAGCTTCCTGATGCACTCTCTTTCTTTAGCGGTAAGAGAAGTGTGGCTATCGTTACTGCAGGCTTTTCACTTATTGCAGCTATTGTTTTATTCTTTATCTGGCCTGTTGTTTATGGTGTATTGGTAAGCTTCGGTGAGGCGATTCTGAGCACAGGTGCTGTAGGTGCAGGTATCTACGGATTCCTCAACAGACTTTTGATTCCGTTCGGACTTCACCATGCACTTAACTCTGTATTCTGGTTTGATGTTGCAGGCATCAATGATATCGGTAAATTCTGGGGAAGCGCAGAAGGCGGTGTCCTCGGACAGACAGGTATGTATATGTCAGGATTCTTCCCTGTAATGATGTTCGGTCTTCCGGGCGCTGCTCTTGCTATGTATCACACAGCTAAGGATGCAAGAAAGAAAGCCGCTTACGGTCTTTTACTTGCCGCAGCTCTTTCATCATTCTTTACAGGTGTTACAGAGCCGCTTGAGTTTGCATTTATGTTCCTTGCACCTGTACTTTACGTTATCCATGCTGTTTTAACAGGTATTTCACTTGCTGTAGTTGCACTCCTTCCTATAAGAGCAGGATTTAACTTCAGTGCCGGTCTTGTTGACTGGGTACTCAGCTTTAAAGCTCCGTTTGCACAAAATCCGCTTCTTATGGTTCCGATCGGCGTGGTTTACGGTGCAATATACTATGCAATCTTCCGCTTTGTTATCACAAAGTTTGATTTAAAGACTCCGGGTAGAGAGGATGATGAGGAAGAAGAAAAGAAGGCTGTTTTAGCTAATGATGACTTTACCTCGGTTGCGGCTATTATCTTAGAGGGTGTAGGCGGTCCTGAAAACCTTACATCTATTGATAACTGTATCACAAGACTTCGTCTTGAGATCAAGGACTATACAAAGGTTGATGAGAAGAAGATCAAATCTGCAGGTGTTGCAGGTGTTATCAGACCTTCAAAGACTGCCGTACAGGTTATTATCGGTACAAAAGTTCAGTTCGTAGCGGACGAGTTCAAAAAACTTGCTAAAAATAAATAATAATTAACACACTTCATAAAAAGGGGAGCATATCAAATATGCTCCCTTTTGGTTTACTATAATTTTATTTTGCGGATAATGCAGCCATTGTGATGTAGTTATATGGCTGATTGAAATGTGGAAGGAAGAATATATCAAGCAATTTAAGCTTGTCTATAGTTACCTTCTCCTGTATTGCAAGTGAGAACATATGGATACCCATTGACATATCATATGTAGATGCCATCTGTGCTCCAAGTATCACTCTTGTCTTTGCATCATATACTATCTTTATATTTACCTTAGGATTTGTTGTTTCAATGAATGTTGCCTTTTGTAAGTCTTCAAATGAAGTGGAAAGCACATCCATACCGAGCTGCTTCGCCTTCTGCTCGCTAAGTCCTGTGGATACAAGTTTTAAATCATAAATTGAAATAGCATTTGATCCCTGTACTCCGATAGTCTCAAGTTTCTTACCGCATGCATTATATGCGGCTATAATTCCCGAACGTACGGCATTTGTTGCAAGTGCGATATATGACTTCTCTCCTGTAGAGTTAAAAAGTACTGTAGCACAGTCACCGATAGCATATACATCCTTCTTGCTTGTCTGCTGAGTCTCATCAACTATATATGCACCGTTTGACATTGTTTCAAGATAATCTTTTCCAAGCTCAGTATTAGGTCTGAATCCTATAGCAAGAATAACCATATCACACTGATATTCATTCTTATCGGTTACTATAGCCTCTACCTTGCCGTTACCCTTAATCTCCTTTACAGTCTCACCGAAAGCAAGCTTGATACCGTGATCTGAGAGGTTCTTGTCCATAAGTGCACTGAACTCCGGATCATAGTAACTTGAAAGTGAAGTCTTTGCTATATCAACAACTATTACCTTCTTATTATGTCTCTCAAACGCCTCTGCAAGCTCTACTCCGATATATCCCGCACCGACTACCGCAATTGTCTTGATATCAGGATTTTCAAGTTTCTTAATTACTTCTTCGGCATTCTGGAAAAGCTTTACCAGCTGAACATTCTCCAAATCCTTGCCCGGTATCTGTGGTACGATAGGAAGTGAACCTGTAGCCAGTATCAATTTGTCATAGCTTTCTTCTACCTTCTTACCGTTCTCCAAAGTTGCATATACAAACTTTTTATCAAAGTCTATTCTCTCAACCTTGCTGTTCATATTTACCTTTGCACCCTGTGATTCAAGCTTTTCCTTGTTTGAATAGAAAAGTCCGTCAGGCTTTGATATCTGACCGCCTATCCAAAGTGCCATACCACATCCCAGGAAGCTGATATTTGAGTTCTGATCGAATACTACTACCTCATCTCCCTCATTGAATCCTGTGATTGTATTGATTGCACAAGTACCTGCATGATTTGCTCCAACAACTACTACCTTGCTCATATTTTCCTCCAAAATATATCTTAATATTTATTGTCATCTCTTTAACAAATTGTACTATGTTTTATAACTTTTAACAAGCATTTTCGGGCTTGTACAGTTAAATTTTTTAAAATATATTTTGTTATTTATAAACTTCCCAAAAGCATTGGAAGTCCAAGGCTTATAACAGGTATAAATGTTATAAGTAAAAGTGTAATTATCATACACAGATAGAATGGCAATGTTGCCTTTACTACCTTTTCCATAGGCAGTTTTGCTACGGCCGAACCGATAAAGAGTACTCCTCCAACCGGTGGTGTAAGAAGTCCTATACCGCAGTTTAAGATAACCATTACACCGAACTGTATCGGTCCTATTCCTATAGAGTTTGCTATCGGAAGAAGTATAGGTGTAGCAATAAGTATGATAGGTGCCATATCCATGATACATCCGAGTATAAGCAAAATAAGGTTAAGAAGTAATGCAAGTATTATAGGGTTGTTTGTAAATCCTGTGATTGCACTTGCAGCCATATCCGGAACATGAAGTGTTGTAAGGCAATATCCGAAGATACTTGATGTTGAAATAAGGATAAGTACAATTGACAATGTATTTACACATTCATCAAGAGTCTTCCATACACCCTTCCAGTCAAGACCTTTATATATGAATACGCTGACAATAAGGCTGTAGATAACCGCAATAGCTGCCGACTCTGTTGCAGTGAACACACCGCCTACTACACCTACAACTACTATAAGCACTGCCGCCAATGCCCAGAATGATACGCTGAGCTGCTTTAAAAGCACCTTCATCGAGAACTTCTCACCCTTCGGATAATTCTTTCTCACTGAAATAATATATGAACCGATCATAAGTGATACCGCAAGCAATGCTCCCGGAATATATCCTGCAAGGAATAAGCTTCCTACCGATACACCGCCCGCTGTGGTAGCATATATAACCATGTTATGTGAAGGAGGTACCAAAAGTCCCTCGCATGATGATGTAATTGTAACCGCTGTAGAAAAATCCGCATCATATCCCTGATCCACCATCATAGGTATAAGGATTGAACCGAGTGATGCCGTATCTGCTGCCGCAGAACCTGAAATTCCTCCAAAGAAGTATGAAGCCACGATATTAACCATCGCCATACCTCCACGCATCCAGCCTACACAGGCATTTGCCAGTGCAATAAGTTTCTCCGATATACCGCCGCTTCCCATAAGGCAACCCATTGTTATAAAGAACGGTACCGCCATAAGTGAGAATGATGAAATACCCTTAACCATCTGCTGACATATTGTTGAAAGCGGTTGTCCCTGTGCCAAAAGGCAGAGCAAAGATGAAAGTGCTACCGCATATGCAATCGGGAAACGCAAAAATATCATTACAAAAAAGCTTATAAGTAATATAGCAATTGCTACTCCTGTACTCATGCCTGCACCTCCTTAGGATCTTCTTTTAAGCAAATAGCCTTTATATGATTATAAAGTGCCTCAAGCTCAAATATTAACATTGCAACACCTGCTAAAGGTATCGGGAAGTACTGCCAGAATTTTGAAAGTCCCGGCATACTTACATAAGTACCCTTTGCACCAATCTTCATAGCATATTTCCATCCTACCACTATCATTACCACTGCAAGTATCAAAACCGCAACATCTGAAAGTACATCCAAAAATCTTACAACACTCTTAGGCAGATACGGATCAAAGGCCGTCATTCTGATATGTGCGCCTCTTCTTATTGCAAGTGCGGCTGAAAGCACTGCCATATATGCCATAAATGTTAGAACTATCTCCTCACTCCATGCGGGATCCGGTATAAATGATACATATCTTCCGGCAACCGCCATTGTTGTGATGGCAATATCTCCTATCAATAACAGTTTACATATAAGCAAAACAAATTTGTATGTAGCATCATATGCCGGCTTTATTTTATCTACCGCCTTAAAAAAATCTGACATAATTACCTCTTATTCTATCAACAAACCTCTTGGAGAAGTCTCCAAGAGGCAATAATATTATTTATCCAAGTCAACTAACTGCTGATATAATTCTTTCTGATCTGTTGTGTTCTTATCGATAACATTCTTTGTAGCTTCTTTCCAAGGTGTTTTATCTGTTACTTCAACAACATTTACACCTGATGACTTAAGCTCCTCTAAAACCTTATCCTCCGCCTTTTGAGCGATTTCTCTGTTTACTTCACCTACATACTTTCCGGCCTCAACAAGGATATTCTGCTGCTCAGGTGTAAGCTTATCCCAAGCTTCATCAGTGATTACTACCTGGAATGCTCCCAGTGTATGACCATCAAGGATGATGTTTGGAGCCACCTCAGGGAAAGCATTTGACTTATAGTTTGTTATAGGCTGCTCTGCACCGTCTACAACACCTGTCTGAAGTGCTGAGTAAAGCTCATTAAATGCAACTACTGTAGGAGATGCACCAAGTCCCTCAACCATTCCGTTCATTACAGGATCGTTTGAAACTCTCATCTTCATTCCCTTTAAATCCTCAACAGAATTTACAGGATTCTTTGTAAAGAAGTGTCTGAAACCTTCCTCACCATAGTACAAGCTCTTGATACCGAGGTTCAGATCTGATGTTTCTTGTAAGAACTCCTTTGACAAGTCGCTGTCTACAAACTTCCAGAAATGCTCTCTTGAGTTGAATGTGTATGGTAATGAAAGAAGTGAAGCCTTCTTTGCGCCATAGCTTGTAAGAGCGAAAGCTGAAATTCTTGACATATCTACTGTACCTGTTCCTCCAAGCATTCCGTCAAGTACATCGTTCTCTGAACCGAGTACACCGCTTGCCTGAACATCGATATGAATCTTTCCGCCTGAAAGCTCTTCCACCTTCTCCTTGAATGCCGTACCGCTCTGTCCTACGATTGTATCAAGCGGATTTACCTCCGCATAAACCAAGGTTACCTCCGCACCCTCGCTGCCGCCGTCTGCCTTTGCTGCGGTTGTCTCGTTGCTGTTTGCTGCAGTTGTTGTTGTCTCAGGACTCTTAAGTCCGCAAGCTGATAATGCTAATGTAGCAATTGCTAATGCAAAAAATCTCTTTTTCATTGTTCCTCCAAAAAATAAATACTTAAGACTAAAAAGTCTTACATCTCTTTTATATATTCTATATTTAAGAAAAACTTATGTGAATGGTAATATTTTAATATAATAAGTAAATTTTTAATCTTTAAACTAAATGTTACCTCTGTACTCTGAAGGACTCATTCCTACCGCCCTTTTAAACACCTTTGTAAAGTAGTTTGAATCCGTATACCCCACACTTACACCGACTTCTTTTATATTAAAACTGACATCCTTTAAAAGTACCTTTGCCTTTTCTATTCTCAGATTGGTCAGATAATTTATAAAGGTATCGTCAAAGAGCTGCTTAAATATCTTTGAAAAATAAACGTCCGAATAACCGAGTATACCTGCCACATCTCCGGCACTTATATCTCTTTTATAATTTTCCTTTATATATTTTTTTATAATGCTTTTTTGTGAATCCTGAAGATTTTCACTTTTACCGTCATCGGAACTTATTTCTTTTATACTTGATATGGCTTCAATGATAAGTCCTGTAAGCTTTTCCTCCTTCCACGGCTTCAAAAGATAGTCAAATGCCTTTATATGCATCGCTTCTATGGCATATTCAAATCTGTCATATGCCGTTATAAATATGATAATACAATCCGGATTCTTCTCTCTTATAAGCTTTGCCAACTCTATTCCGTTCATACCCGGCATTTCAATATCCAAAAGTGCAATATTTATATCTGTATTTTCAACTATACCTGCCGCCTGCTTTCCGTTACTTGCCATGAAAATATCAAGCTCATTTAAAAAAAACTTCTTAATTGTCTTTTCAAGTACCTTAAGCTCAAGGTTTTCATCATCAGCTATCAGTAAATTCACATTTTCTCCTTCCTAAACGGTTTGCGGTATCAGAAAATATACCACTGTCATCTTTCCTTCTTTGGAATATATTCTCAAATCACCTGTTTTATATATATTCTTTATACGCTTATAGATATTTCCGAAACCTATTCCGAGTTTTGCGGTAGGCCTCTCTCTCATAAAATCTTTCAGCTGATTAAGCCTTTCAGTGCTCATTCCGACACCGGTGTCCGCAACAATAATGTGAAGCATATTTTCTCTTTCCCATACTCTTATTACTACCTTACCGCCCTCTTCCTTTTTGGAAATTCCATGCACTATCGCATTTTCCACTATAGGCTGAAGTGAAAATGACGGAATATACACCTTATCATTTTCGACTTTTGAAACTATATCGTATGAAACACGATCACCGAAGCGCATCTTTTGTATATACATATAATCATTTACAATGCTCAGTTCTCTCTCAAGACTTACCTGCTTTTCATCGGTCTTTAAGCTGTATCTGAATATATTTCCAAGTGCCCTTATCATATCCTCGGTATCCTTGGCATCTTCCAGATTGGCCGAAGCCGCTATGATATTTAAGGTATTAAATAAAAAATGCGGATTAATCTGATTTTTAAGCAGGTCAAATCTTGCCTCATTGAGCCTTTTTTCCATGTTCATCTTTTCCATGGCTTCTTTATGCAAAAGTTCCGAAAGCTCATACCTTTCCTCCAAACTTGAAATATATACCGAGGTGGCATGCTTCATCTTGTTAAAGGCATTTGTCAAATCTCCCATCTCATCCTTATTGCGTATTATGATGTCCTTATCTGAAAAATCATTTTTGGCAATATTTTTTGATATCTCAACCATCCTGTTTATCGGTGAGATTATAAGAGCCTGTAGCTTGAATGCCATATAAATTATCAATACTATGATAGGTATCAGTATTATCCCCACTACAAGAGGCATTTTCTTAAAGAATTCGGCTCTCTTTTGATATATGGCATTGTTCTCACTGAGAGTAACATCCATCAGTCTTTCCCCATAGCTTATCAGATAATCCTGCATTTCATACACATTATATACTTTTTCTATAAAGTCCTTGGCTTCATATTTATCATCCAGTATTTCCTGTCTTTTGGCCGCATATACCGGATAGCTGTTTTTTATACTCCATATTTTGGCATATCTTTCATTATCCATATGCATTATATCAAGTTCCAACTTGTCAACTATTTCATCCGTTCTTTTGCAACTTGCCAACAATTCATCTATATTGTCCCTGTTTCTTATAAATATACTAAAATCCGCCTTTTCTTTTGTCATCGCATCCTGCAACTCATAACAAAGCGATATCTCATTTATTATCTCACCGAAACCTGAAGAGGTATATTCCACAACAAAAAAATCAAAACATAAATTCACTATCAACGCCGAAACTACGGCAATAATGAAAATACCGATTTTTACTTTTATAGATTGATTTAAAACTTTTTTTCTCATAAATGCCATCCTAAAAATGTATAATAAAAGGATACTACAAAATTTTTTTTTCTTCCATAGTATCCCTCATTTATATATTATGTATTTCCAGTATATTTGATAATAAAAATCCCAAAAATGTTTTCTTTTGATATCTTATAAAATCACTGTAGGCAAGCTTATACCCTCTACCCCATGATGATATATAAAAAAAGTCTTCTCCGTTTTCTTTTTTACAGTCATAAATCAGCACATAATGTGCATATATCTTTGCTGTATTGCCGGTTTGAATATCTGTAACCTCTATGCCCTTTTCCTTTTTTAGAAAAGATAAAAGATCCGGTCCTACTCCGAGTATTACAGGCATCCCTGTATGCAGACTTTTATTTACCTTTGAAAGTATATTGTATCCCAATCCCCATCTTGCTTTCAAAGAAAGTTTATTTTCTCTGAAATAAGAATTTATGCCTCTTGCAAGGGCAAATCCTGTCAGTCCCTTTATAAGAGGTGTATCAAGGATATTTAAATACTTCCTGTAGACCATAAGTACAAAGGCTGTAAATGTATCTTTACTTACTGTATTTTTGCTCTTATATACAGACTTCCAAAAGCACATCAAAAAATTGCATATGGCAATTATTCCGCAACCGTATTCCTCTATATCTTTATAACCAAGACTTAGAAACCAGCCTTGATTTCCGCCTGTATAAGATTTTTTATCATCTGTTATAAGAAGATCCTTTTCAAGCGATCTACATGCTGTGGTCGGCAAATGTGGCATCTCCCTCCCAAAGTACTGTCTTTCCTTCTTTAGCACTTTGTTTCACATCTATAATTCTCTGATTTGAACTTCCCCTAAATCTCAATGTAATATCATAGAGTTCCTGTACAAACTCACCGTCCACCATCACATCACAAAGCGATAAGATTTTCGGTGTTTCATCAAAATAGGCTCTTCCGCCGGGAACAAGGTCCACATCATAAGTGTATCCCGAGTATATCCAAAGGTTTTTATCAGGATATCTTTTTTTAAACTCCTCTATAAGCGGCAGTATTCCCTTTTGATTTGCCTTTTCCATAGGTTCTCCGCCAAGTATGGTAATTCCCGATATATACTCGGGCTCTACAGATTTTAATATATCCTCTATAGTTTCATCTGTAAATTCTTCACCGTATTTAAAATCCCATGCCGTCTCGTTAAAGCAGCCTTTGCAGGCATGTGTACAACCCGATACAAACAGAGAAGTCCTTACTCCCGGACCGTTTGCTATATCATCATATTTTATATTTGCATAATTCATTATAACATTTCAGCCATTTCCAAAAGGAGCTTCTTTGAATCTTCAAATCCTAAGCATGGATCTGTAATAGACTTTCCGTATATATGCTCCTCAATTTTCTGGTTTCCTTCTTCTATATAGCTCTCAATCATTACACCCTTTACAAAATTTCCTATCTCCTGTGAATATCTCATAGAGTGTAACACCTCTTTTACTATACGAACCTGCTCTTTATACTTCTTATTTGAATTTGAATGATTTGCATCCACAATAACGGCAGGATTTTTAATATCTCTTTCCATATAAAGATCCAAAAGAAGTCTAAGATCCTCATAGTGATAGTTTGGAAGGCACTGGCCGTGCTTATTTACCGCACCTCTGAGTATCGCATGTGATAAAGGATTTCCGTCAGTCTTTATCTCAAAGTTTCTATAGATAAACTCATGTGACTGCTGTGCGGCATATATCGCATTGAGCATTACGGACATATCACCGCTTGTAGGATTTTTCATACCTACAGGTACGTCAACTCCTGATGATGTAAGTCTGTGCTGCTGATTTTCCACAGACCTCGCACCAACTGCAATATAACTCATTAAATCATCCAAGTATCCGAGATTGTCAGGGTAGAGCATCTCATCTGCTGTAAATAACCCCGTTTCTTCTATAACTCTAAGATGCATCTTTCTGATTGCGATAATTCCCTCATGTACATTGGGCTTTTTCTCAGGATTCGGCTGATGCAAAAGTCCCTTATATCCGTCTCCGTTGGTTCTGGGTTTATTTGTATAGACTCTTGGAATAACTATTATTTTATCCTTGACTTCCTCCGCCACTTTTACAAGTCTGCTTGCGTAATCAAGTACGGAATCTTCATTATCTGCAGAACAAGGACCTATTACAGCCAAAAACTTTTTGCTGTTTCCTGTGATTACATCAGCTATTTCTTTATCAAATTCTTTTTTCTTTGCCACAAGTTCTTTACTTAAAGGATACTTTTCTATGATTTCTTCCGGACTCGGAAGATTTCTAATGTATTTTATTCCCATAGTTGCCTCTTTCATTATATATGTTTCAAACTTAAATCGTATGAAACTTTACTTAATGTATTTATAGTCATACGGCATTTTTGTCCGTAATATTTTAACAGTATAAATTAATCGTAAAAAATTATCAAGTCTTTATTACTTTAAAGTTCTAAACTTTAAATATTCAAAGTACAAGCTTGATTCTTTTTAATTACTTTGTTATACTTCTTTTTATGAATTTTTATCAGCCTAAGCTGCAATAAATAAAGGATGGATATGTATGAATTGTTATGATGAATTAAAGGCAAGAGGACTTATTGCCCAGGTTACAAATGAAGAAGAAATCAGCAAAATGATAAATAACGGAGAAGCCACATTCTATATCGGTTTCGACCCTACAGCAGACAGCTTACATGTAGGTCATTTTATGGCTCTTTGCCTTATGAAGAGACTTCAAATGGCAGGCAATAAACCTATCGCTTTGGTAGGTGGCGGTACCGGTATGATCGGTGATCCTTCAGGAAGAAGTGACCTTAGAAAGGTTCTTACTATAGAAGATATCGATCACAACTGTGAATGTTTCAAAAAGCAGATGAGTCGCTTTATTGAATTCGGCGAGGATAAAGCCAGAATGGTAAACAATGCCGATTGGCTTAGAGATCTCAACTATATGGAATTTATCCGTGATATAGGTCCGCATTTTTCAGTCAACAATATGCTTAGAGCAAAATGTTATGAAAACCGTATGGCAAACGGACTCTCATTCCTTGAGTTTAACTATATGATACTTCAAAGTTTTGACTTCTATAAGCTTTTCCTTGATTACGGCTGCAATATGCAGTTCGGCGGTGACGATCAGTGGTCAAATATGCTTGGCGGTACCGAGCTTATCAGAAGAAAGCTTGGAAAAGATGCACATGCTATGACTATTACCCTTTTACTAAACTCAGAGGGTAAGAAAATGGGCAAAACCGTCGGCGGTGCTGTTTGGCTTGATCCGAATAAAACAACTCCTTTTGAGTTCTACCAGTACTGGAGAAATCTTCCTGATGCCGATGTGCTTACCTGCCTTAGAATGCTTACCTTCCTTCCTCTTGAGCAGATAGAGGAAATATCAAGCTGGGAAGGTGCCAAGCTTAATGAGGCAAAGGAAATACTTGCAATGCATCTTACAGAGCTTGTACACGGCAAGGAAGAGGCTGAGAAGGCAAATGCAGCCAGCAAGTCTCTTTTTGTAGGCGGTGGAGATATGAGCAATGTTCCTACTTATGTTTTACAGGATGAGGATTACAGAGACGGTACTATAGATCTTTCAGGTGTACTTGTAGTCAGCGGACTTTCAAAGACCAGATCCGAAGCCAGAAGAAATATCGAACAGGGCGGTGTTTCCATAGAAGGTGAAGTTATAAATGATGTAAAGAAAACTTTTACAAAAGAAGATTTTGCAGGCGAAGGACTTCTTGTTAAGAGAGGAAAGAAAAACTTCTGCAAGGTTAAATCAGAATAAAATTTTTTAAGGGGCTGTCGGGAAGTAAAATTACTTATTTCCCGACAGCCCCTTATATATAAAACATTGATATATCATTGTACAAAAATAATGTCTCAAAAATCATCTTAAATGATCATTTGCTTCATATATATAAACAAATATATATAGAGCAAGTAAAAGAAAAACACTTGATATTTCCAAAAATAAACTATCAACAATTATTCCTATTATACATACTGCCATTGAAGCAGCTATTCCAAAAAAGTAGATAGATAGTAGTTTGGAAATCTTATTATAATTATAATATCCTGC